>JAFEBB010000063.1 GCA_018266075.1 Deltaproteobacteria bacterium
AAGAAAGCAGCCTGAGTGCTATCAACTACGTGTCTCAGAAATCGGAAGCGGTACAGAGTCATGGTGCCAGAGGCAGTACACTCGATCGGTGCTCGTGGTCCGACATCAAAAGGCTTGGCCCAAGACGCTCGGATTCGTCCTTGCGGTGCCCATCGTGCAAGCGCTGGGGACGCAGTCCGAGTGGGCCTGTAGTGGCCCACATGCCCTCGAGACGATTCTCGCGAACGAGCACCTTGGTTGGGCGACGTGGTTCGCAAGTTGCGCCGCGGTTGTTGGCTTCGCTGTCGAGCGAATACTGCGGCTCCGAACGTGGCACGGGATCGGCGTGCCTGCGCTTCTCGTGGGCGTTCATCCCGGGTGGTGGATGAGCGCGAGGTCGGGCGACTGCGGGTACTTGGTGCGCCACGCGTCCGAGGCGACGAGCGCAGTCATTGTTGTGGTCCTGGCCGTGCTGCTGTGGCGGCGGATGGCGAAGAAGCCTCGCACCGAGCTCACGAAACTCGAGACGGCAGGTGTGTGGGTTCTCGTGTTGGCTGGATTCGGTGTCGCGGCATTCCTCCCCTGACGTCTGGCGCGGACGAGGTCGAGCGATGCGCAACAAGGCTGGGTGGTTCGTTCTGCTGGGGCTCGCCGCGTGCGCCGCGGCGCCGAACAAGGATCCACAAAGGGGAAGCTCGGCAGGAGCGGTCGACGCGCCGTTCATCAAACTCGAGCGTGGGTCCTGCTTCGGAACTTGCCCGGTCTACACGCTGGCCATTTCCTCAACCGGGAGCGTGCAGTTCGACGGACAGAGCTACGTGGCCCGTGTCGGAGAGCACACCCGACAGCTCACGCCAGATCAGATGAAGCAACTCCGCGCCGCGGTCGCTTCGGCGCAGTTCTTCCTGGTGAAGCCGGACCACAGACTTGTGCGGACGACTGATCGACCGACCCTGGACCTGACCATCACCGAGGGAGGTCAGACGCGACACATCCACGTCGATGCCGCAGGCGACGAGTGGTGGCCTGGTTCCATCGGTGAACTGGCCAGCGAGATCGACGATGTCGCCGACACCTCGGAATGGGTTCAAGCGCGGCCGCACCTCGATCGGCGGTGACGGGCAAGTCGGGGACAACCCCGAACGCACTCAACATTTGCATCATTGGTTTGAGCCCATCCGCCGCTCGCAGTGACCTGGCTAATTGCCGCCCAACTCTCTGCAGACCGAACCCGGTCCATCGATCAGCCTGCACTCCATCGGCGACGGGCACGTGTCACGGGTCGTGTCGCTGGCTGGTTGGCAAGGGATCTCGCAACGAGACTCCGCGCCCTTCACGAGCGTCGACTCGGTTGCGCAGATCTGATCGCCTCCGCAATCCGAGTCACTGTGACACCTCATGTGCTGCCGGATGGTCACGGCGTCGAGGGGAACCCAGATGGTCGCGGGTTCGCACGTCAGCTCGCCGTAGGACGGCTTGGACGAGAACGGCCCCGCGCAACACGCGCAGGTCGGAACGTCGGGCGCAAAGCCCACATCGACCCGCAGGAGCTTGCCTGTTGAAGCATCGAAGGCCAGGGATCGCCGGGTGGTGACGTCGGGAGCGTCGAAGAGCCAGATCACCCGTCGGGTGCCTTCGCGGCAGGCCGAAATTTCAGTGGCCTGACGCCGCTCGTCGTCGAGTGAGGTTGGCAGTGGCGCGAGGTCTTTCGGGTAGGCGGTGATGGGCTGCACTGGATGCGCGTGGGTGCATCCGAGTAGAAGCAAACTGGCGGTGACACGGACGAGCCTCATCTTGCTCAGCGCCCGCGTGGCTTCCCTGCGAAGCGGGCAATCCTCTCGTCACGGAGCAGGTAGATGAGCTCTTTGGGCTCGTGATCCGAAAGCTGCTTTAACGCTTTCGCTCGACTGCGCACGTGCCTCATGGCTTTGCGCATGCCGTCTTCGAGCGCCCTGGCCATTTGCGGCGAGACGCGCCGGTCATCCGGCGAAGGAAACCCGAGGTCGCCGTCGGTTCCGGCATCCCACGAAACCGGTGGAGCAAGCACTCGCAGTTCGATCCCGTTCGAACCATCGCCAACTGGAGGGCCTGAACTGCCTCGACGCCCCCCGCGTATTGGATTCGATTGAACCCAGGCGCGCGCATGTGGAATGGGCAGAAGTACCCGCCGCGTCCGCGAAAGCGCCAAGGCTTTCCAAACTTGACGACGAGCTTCTGGCCGCGTTTGCCGACGACGTCGAACGTGCGTTCATCGAAGACGGGCCCGATTGATTTGATCAGCATTCAGAAGTGCCCCAGTCATTCGACGAGCCACATCGCTCGGATGGGCGAGCGGAGGTTCGCCCGGCCGCGCATGTCAGGCCGGATCGTGCGCCCAAACGATGTTGCGGATACCGGGATGCGAGCGGAGAACGGCCTCGAGCGCGCCCGCGAGCCGCTCCACAGACTCCACGGCGCTCACCTTGTTGAAGAACCCCCGCCGGACGTCGGGAGTGGTCGGGTCAATGGCGCAGACGCATCGGTGATTCTCTGCGGGCAGCGGCCCGTGGCAGCCGATCCACGGATTCACCGGCGGGTCGCGCGTGTACACCGCCCAGCCCCAGTCCTCGTTGTCGATGGACTCAACGTTGATGCCGAACTTCGGCAGCTCACGCTGAAGGAACTCGGCCAGGCTGCGGCCGCCACAGCCCGGATTGATGCCTTCTTCGTCGTCCGGGTAGAGCCGGAAAGCCTCGGACCAGAACTCGACGTGGGTGCGCATCATCCGCCGCCCACGAACGCCACGATCTCCACCTGCTCACCCGCCCTCAGCACGCGCGCGCCGTAATCCGCCTTCTTCACCACCTCGGCGTTCACCTCCACGGCCACGCGCGCCGCTCGGACGTCCAAGAGCTCCAGCAGCGCGGCGACGGTCGTCCCCTCGGGCACGCTCTTCGCCTCGCCGTTCACCTGGAGCTCCATCAGAACTTCCTCGCCAGCACCAGCCCGCCCGAGCCCGGCGCCACCCAGGGCGCCACCGACACCGGCTGCGCCCGCAGCGTGCGCCAGAGCAGGGTGTTGTGCGCGTTGGCCAGATCCTTGGCCTCCAGCGGCGTCACCGGCGTGGGGTCCCAGCGGTAGGCCCCAATCCCCAGCACCGCGCCGATGACGATGCCCCCGGTAAGAAAGCCCGCGGCCATCGCGCCGTGCCGGTCCGCGTCGGGCACGCACTCGGTGTTGTACACGGTCGCCGAGGACGCGCAGTGCTGGCTGTTCAGGTCCGGACGCGTTTGGTACTCGATGACCGCCGCGCCGACGCCGACGGCTGCCACCCCGGCTGCGATGCCCATGATGAGCTTTCGGGTGCGCTGGTTGTCGGTGAGCTGGTCGGCGAGGTCCGGCCGGCCTGCTTCGCGGAAGAACGCGCCCTCCTCGAGGGCTTCGTGCGCCTTGCCCCGGGTCGGGTGCCCATCGAAGTCCACGGCGAGGTACCGGGCCTGGAACTGCACCAGCACGTCGTGCGGCACGCTCGTGGCCCCCGCGAGGTTCACCGGCTCGACCTGGGGCTCGGGCGCGGCCGGCGCTGCGGACTGGGCGGGGGCGGGCGGGGCGGCGGCGGCAGGCTGCGCGGGAGCCACGGAAGGCTGAGCAGGCTGGGCCGGCGCCGGTTGCGGATCCAACGGGGCCGTGGGCAAGGGGAGGGCGATGTCGGCGGCGTAGGTGGGAGCCGCGGCGAGCAGGAGCAGGGCGGGCAGGAGGAGCCTCATGGCCCGCACTCTAGCGCCGCTCCAACGCGAAATTGGGATACAACGAAAGCACCCGAGGGGGCAGCACACATGCCGCAGCGGATCGACTGGCTCAAGCGCGTCTCCATCTTCTCCGACCTGGACGAGCCTTCGCTCGCCTCGCTGGAGACGCTCTTCAAGGAAAGAACCTTCGAGAAGGAAGCGGTGGTCGTGGGTCAGGAAGATCCCGGCGACTCGCTCTACGTGCTCACCGAAGGCCGGGTGAAGGTGGTGCTCTTCGGGCCCAGCGGGCGCGAGGTCATCCTCAGCGTCTTCAAGCCGGGCGAGTTCTTCGGCGAGATGAGCCTGCTCGACAACCAGCCGCGCTCGGCCAACGTCATCGCCCTGGAGCCCAGCAAGATGCTGGTGCTGGAGCGCTCCGCCTTCGCCAAGCACCTCCAGGCGCACCCCAAGACCGCGCTCAACGTGCTCGCGGAGATGAGCAAGCGCCTGCGCCGCGCCGACGCCATCATCGGCAACCTGGCCCTCCTCGACGTCTTCGGCCGCGTGGCCCGCTTCCTCCGCGAGCTCGCCAAGACCGACGGCAAGGAGGTGAACGAGGGCATCGAGATCACCAAGCGGCCCACGCAGGCGGAGATCGCCGCGATGATCGGCACCTCGCGCGAGACGGTGAGCCGCGCCCTGAGCGAGTTCCAGCGCCGCGGCTTCCTGGACATGACGGGCAAGCGCATCGTGCTCCGCCACGGCTTCGAGAACGAGCGCTTCAACGACTAGCTGAAACCCCATCCCCCCATCCCCTTCCCCGTCTCACGCGGGGAAGGGGAGTCCTGTTGCTCATGACGACATGGACTCCCGCGGCAGACGGGGAGGAGGAGTCCTTCTTTGTTAACCGTACGATTACAAATAAGACACCCCTTCCCCGCGTGAGACGGGGAAGGGGCGGGGGGATGGGGCTTGCGCAGCGGCTGAATCAGCTCGCGAAGATCTTCATCACGTCCTTGAGCAGCTTCACGGCCTCGTCGTGTGGGCGCTGGAAGGCGTTGCGGCCCATGATGCTGCCGAACGCGCCGCCGTCGCGCAGGCCCTTGATCTCCTCCAGGAGCTCCGGCGTGCCCTTGGCCTCGCCGCCCGAGAAGATCACGATGCGCTTGCCGTTGAAGGCGCTCTGCACCGCGTGCTTCACGCGGTCGGCCATGGTCTTGGTGGAAATGCCCGCCTTCTCGAAGGCCTTCTTCGCCTCCTCCTGGCCGAACACGTCCTTGGGCGGCTTCACCTTGATGACGTGCGCGCCGAGCTGCGCGGAGATCTGCACCGCGTAGCCGCAGATGTCGACGCCCTGCTCGGCCTCCTTGGGCACGCCCGCGCCGCGCGGGTAGGCCCACACCACCGTGGGCAGACCCACGTCGCGCGCCTCGCGGATGAGCTCGCGGAGGTCCTCGTACATGCGGTTGCGCTCACCCGAGCCGGGATAGATCGTGTAGCCGATGGCGGCGCAGCCCAGGCGGAGCGCGTCCTTCACGCCGCTGGTGACCGCGCTGATGGGCTCGATGCCCTTGCGGCCCAGGGTGTCGGAGTTGTTCACCTTCAAGATGAGCGGGATCTGCCCGGCGAACTTGGCCGCGCCCGCCTCCAAAAAGCCCAGCGGGGCCGCGTAGGCGTTGCAGCCGGAGTCGATGGCGAGCTGGAAGTGGTAGTCCGGGTCATACGAGGGCGGGTTGGGGCCAAAGCTGCGCGCCGGGCCGTGCTCGAAGCCCTGGTCCACCGGGAGGATCACCATCTTGCCCGTGCCGGCCAGGGTGCCGGTGTTGAGCATGCGCGCGAGGTTGGAGAGCACGCCCGGGCTCTCGCCGGCGTACCACGAGAGGATCTGGCGAACGCGGTCGGTCATCATTCAGGGTTCCTTTTGCCCAGGCGGGCGAACGAGCGGCTGGTCGAGTGGTCGCGACTCTGCCAAATGCGGCCCTGCGGCTCAACCGAAGCCGCGCGGCGGTGTCGGCGGCAATTCTTCAGGCCTTCCTGCGCCAGCGCAGCTCGTACGCCGCCGCGGCCTGCAGGCAGAGCAGGCTGGCGATCATCGCGCTGAAGACGGGGCTGGCCGTCCACGAGCCGGTGGCCACCCAGAGCGCCAGGGCGGCGAAGAAGGCGAGGGCGTCGAAGATGTGGGGGCGCGGCCGCTTCCACGGCAGCGTGGCGCCGAGCGCCGCCAGGGGCGTGCCCACCGCGAGCTGGCGCAGCACCTCCTGCGGGTGGCCCATGACGATGTGCCAGTCGTTGTCGAGGATCACCGCGAAGACGACGAAGGTGCCGATGCTCAAGACCAGCACGCCCGCGGCGGCGGTGTCCTTCGCCACCTTGGCGAGGTCGTGGTAGCGCTCGGTGTGCAGATCCACCAGCGCCTCGAGCGCGCTGTTGATGACCTCGGAGAAGAAGACCAGCATCACGCAGAACACCAGGGTGACCTTCTCCGGCAAGCCCAGCGGAATGCCGCTGCCCACGCAGCCCACCAGCACCGCCGCCAGCACGTGGAACTTCATGTTGCGCTGGTAGGCCGTGGTCCAGACCAGGCCGTCCCAGGCGTGCAGGAACGCGCCCACCCAGCCAGGTTGGCGGTCAGGGAGGGGCGGTTGTTTGGACAGATCCATCGCCGGTCGAAACTAAGGCCGGCGGGCAGGCCTGTCGATTTCGCGGCGCCCGTCCACCTCTCGCATTGACGCCGCGCGCCGCCTCTGGAAAATCTCTCGCCCTCGACCGGGAGCTCGCGATGCGCGCACGCAACGTGGTGGTGGCAGGACTTCTGACGCTCGCAGGCTGCAAGGGCTGCAAGCAGACGCCGCCTCCGCAGCCGAAGGTGCAGCCGGAGTCGTCGGCTGCGCCGAGCAAGGCCCCGCCGGCCAACTTCGCGCTGGTGTCGCAGCGCTCCGGCGACGACGGCGACTTCGGCAAGGGCCTCTCGCTCGCCTTCGACGGCGCCGGCGCGCCCCTGCTGGCCTGGGTGCAGCGCGACCCGCAGAACGCCGCCGACGCCCAGTCCGACGCCATCATGTTCGCGGGCTGGGACGCGCAGAAGAAGGTGTTCCGCGCGCCGGTGCGCGTGGCCCCGCGCCGCATCACCAACGACACCGCGAACCGCCCGCTCGGCTTCGCCCGCGATGACAAGAGCGGCACGCTCCTCATCACCTTCGACACCGAAGCCGACGGACATGACCGGATCGCGCTCGCCACCTCCAAGGACGGCGGCGCCACCTGGAAGACGGGCATGCTGCCCGCCGAAGCGGGAACGCCCCGCGCGAACCAGTGCGCCGTCGCCGCCGCGGGCGGGCAGGCGCACGTCATCTGGGTGGGCGAGCCGGGCATCCTCTACACGCACGCGGCCGTCGACGCCGACCCGGCGAGCTGGCCCGCGCCCAAGATCCTGCCGCAGCCCAAGGGCGTCGAAGGCGTCCACGCGCGCGCGAACCCGAGCATCGCCGTCGATTCCAAGGGAAGCCCGGGCGTCGCGTACGGGACGGGCAGCAAGGACGAAGGCGTCCAGGTGCGCTTCTACTTCGTGCGCCCCGGCGACGCCGAGCCCACCAAGGTCCTCGACGTGAAGAACCAGAACGACGACTTCGACGCGCGGCTGGTCTTTGCGGGCACCAACCCGCGCATCGCCATCGCCGCGGCCATGAACGACATGGGCGACCCGCCCGACGCCTGGAGCGTGAAGAGCGACGACGGCGGCAAGACCTGGTCCAAGGCGCTGGCCATCCCCGCCGACGGCAACCACTCGCTGGCCCGGAGCGTCTCGTTCGCGCTCAGCCCCACGGGCAAGGCCGCGTTCACCGCGGGCATCCGCGCGGGCAACAACGACGACTCCAAGTGCAAGGACCCGGTGCTCTCGCGCGGCGACCTCTCCAGCTGGAGCACCTGCAGCCCCGCGCCGAGCGCCGACTTCTTCTTCCAGGCCGACTTCCCGGTGGTCGCCTTCCACGGCGAGAAGCTCGCCATGGCCTTCGTGAACAACAACCCAGAGGCCATGGCCAAGGGCATCGTCTACTGGACCGAGTAGCGCCTCGGCCATGAAATTTGCGGCTCTGCGGGCCTCCGCTACACTCGCGGACAAGCCTGTTGCACGCGCTTCGCGGAGCTCAAGTGAACCCGCAGGATCCGCAAGGTCGCCACGCCCCGTTCCTGCTGCTCGTGGTCCCCATCGCGCTCGTCGCGTCGCTGGTGGGCATTCGCGCGCTCGCTGAAGGCGTGACCGTCGCGAACCCCGTGCTGCCCGGCGCCGTGGTGGATGCGGGCGCGCCGGTGGTGGCCGTGGTCGACGCGGGTGCGCCGGGAGCCGTGGCCGCGGCCGATGACTCGGACGACAGCGACGACGCCGACGCCGACGACGAGGGCGCCGAGTTCGACGGCCACATTCCGTCGATCGCCGCGCTCTCGCCGTACCCCGAGGCCGATGACCTGCTCGCCCACGCGACGCCCGGCCCGAACGGCAAGCTCTGGAGTCTGCACGACGGCAAGCCGGTGCCGCTGACGATCGACACCGCGCTGCAAGCGAAGATCGCCGCGCTGCTCAAGACCTACAACCCGCCCTACGCCGCCGTGGCCGCCATCGAGCCCGCGACGGGCAAGGTGCTGGCGCTGGTGCAGAGCTCGCGCGACCAGGGCGCCAAGGCGCTGGGGCTGCGCGCGGTGTATCCGGCGGCGTCGGTCTTCAAGGTGGTGACCGCGGCGGCGCTGCTGGAGAAGGGCGTGGATCCCGAGCGCGAGGTCTGCTTCCACGGCGGCAAGCACCGCATCCAGAAGAAGCTCCTCGAGGACAGCCCGCGCGACCGCACCTGCTACGACATGGGCACGGCCATGGCCAAGAGCGCGAACGTGGTGTTCGCCAAGCTCGCCCGCGACAACCTCACGCCCGCGCAGCTGCGCGCCGAGGCCTCGAAGTGGGGCTTCAACCGCGAGCTCGACTTCGACCAGCCGGTGGAGAAGAGCGCCGCCAACATCCCCGACGCGCCCTTCGACTTCCAGACCACCGCCGCCGGCTTCGGGCAGGTGTTCCTCTCCCCGCTGCACGGGGCCCTGCTCGCTTCGGCGGTGGGCAACGGTGGGGTGATGCCCACGCCCACGCTCGTCGACGACGGTCAGGTGGCCCCCGGCAAGAAGGTGCTCGAGCCCGCGCTCGCGGCGACCATCGCGAACATGATGGGCCGCACGGTGAGCGAGGGCACCGCGCGCAAGAGCTTCCGCGAGCGCGGCCGGCCGGTGATGAAGGGCATCGAGGTGGCGGGCAAGACCGGCTCCCTCGACGACAAGCACCCCTTCCACGACTACACCTGGTTCGTGGGCTTCGCGCCCAAGGACCACCCCACGATCGCCGTGGCCGCGGTGGTGGTGAACGACCTCATCTGGCGCGTGCGCGCGCCGTACATCGCGCGCGAGTCGCTGCGCTACTACCTCGCCGACGATGCCAGGTCGGGCAAGCGCGTGCAGGCGCGTCGCTAACCGCGCAGCCGCACCAGCCCCGCATCCACGAAGCGCAGGAAGTACTTCAGCGCCTCGAGCTCCTTCAGCGGGGCCACGGCGATGATGCCGCGGATGTCGCGCTTCCCGTCGATGCGGGAGAGCAAATACTTCTCCGGCGGCGACAGGTCCGCGGCGCGCAGCCGGGCCGAATCGACCGCGAGCTCGGGCACGCGCGGCGGATTCAAGAGCTGCGCCGCGAGCGCGTTGTGCAGCCCAGCCTCGGCCTCGCGCAGGAGCTCGGCGGCCTTGGCGTCGTTGGGCGAGAGCTCGAGGATGTGGCGGATGAGCATGTCCGCCTCGGCGTACTGCCCACTGGAGACGAACTCGCGCGCGTGGGTGAGCATGCCCTCCATCGGCGTCTCTTCGCCGATGGTCTCCACCGGCGCCTCGGGGAGCCCCGGCGACGTGGCCGGCCGCTTCAGCTTCTTGGCCGGGCCCGGCGCGAGCGCGCCCTGGCGGTAGAGCGCGTAGAGCCGCTGGTAGAGGTGGAAGTCGGTGGTGTGCAGGCTGAACACCATCTCGTCGATGGTCTGGCCGTCGCGCGCGCTCTCGAAGAGCTTCTGGTCCATCGAGCCCGAGCCCGTGACCTCCTTCGAGAGCCGGGCCTCGTCGAGCTTGATGGTCACGTCGCCCGCGGGGAACACCGAGCGGATGGCCTGCCACGCGGTCTCGCGGAACTCGCCCTCGCGGTGGATGTCGAGGAGCGGCACCTCGCCGTTGACCGACTCGTTCGGTGGCTCGGGCGGCGTGGGATCGAACGAGAACTCGCCAGCCGGCCAGCGGAAGCAGGCGAGCAGGGTCTCGCGCGCCTTGATCTGCAGCACCGTCCGCAGCTTCTCCTCGGTCACCAGGTTCACCATGAGCAGCACCTTGCCCAGCGAGACCTTGGTCTCCTGCTGGGTCTTCATGGCCTTGGTGAGCTGGTCCTCGGTGAGGTAGCCGAAGTTGATGAGGAACTGGCTGAAGTACTCGCGCGGGTCGTTGCTGGAGCTGGCGACGACGATGCCCTCGAGCAGCGAGGCGGTCTTCTTCACCGTGCCCTGGGTGAGGGTGAGCGTGCCCGAGAGCTGGCGGTTGCCCAGGTACAGCGCCAGGTCCTGCATGGGCATGACCTTGAGGTCACCCGAGAGTCCAACGGGCATGCGGGCATTGTTTCCCGGGGACCTGGGCGAGGCAAGGATCACGCGTCCATCCATGCGGGGCGCCATGGCAGCGCTGGGGAGCGCGTGTTAAACGAACCGCGACCGCATGAACGTCGAGCTCTACAGCCGGCCCAACTGCCACCTCTGCGACGAGGCCAAGGCCACGCTCCTCGAGGTGCAGAAGGAGATCGACTTCGAGCTGCTCGAGGTGAACATCGAGACCGACCCGCTCTTGAAGGAGCGGTTCCTGCGCGACGTGCCGGTGGTCTTCGTCGACGGCAAGGCCTGGTTCAAGCACAAGGTTGACAAGGAAGATCTCAAGAAGCGCCTCGACCGCGCCCGCAGCTTCTCGCTGGGCACGCTCGATCCGCAGAAGACGCTCTCTCGCACCGCGCCCGTCTCGCGCGCCACCAAGGTGGGCTTCGCGCTGGTGGCGGTGGCGGCCATCGTGGGCGTGTTCGCGAGCAAGGCGTACGTGAAGCTGGTGCTGGATCCCGAGCGCGGCGTGGAGAGCCTCTCGCCCATGCGCCAGGACAGGCCCGCGCCGGACTTCGCCGTCGAGGTGCAGGGCGGCCCGGCGCGCACGCTGGCCAGCTATCCGGGGAAGCTCCTGGTGCTCAATTTCTTCGCCACCTGGTGCGGTCCTTGTCGCGAGGAGATGCCGTCGATGAGCGCCCTCGCCCAACAAACCAAGGGTGAGAACATCGCCGTCGTCGCAGTCGACGTGCAGGAGGACTGGCCCACGCTCCAGAAGTTCTTCGGCGAGCAGAAGCCCAGCTTCGAGCTCGGGCTCGACGCCAGCGGCGCCGCGGCCACCGCCTACGAGCAGAAGAAGAACCTCCAGTTCCCGGAGACGTTCATCATCACGCCGCGCGGGCAGGTGGTGGCCAAGTTCGAGGGCGCCCGCGACTGGACCGACGCGGCCATGCTCCGCTACCTGCGCGGGCTGAGCCGCAGCTGACACGGCGGTCGTCCTCTGGACGAACCTGTCGAGCTCGGCTCGACGCACCCAACCAGCCCCCAGCCCCCAGCCCCCAGCCCCCAGCCCCCAGCCCCCAGCTCGTAGCTGTTGGCACACGTGTTGCTCACGTTGTCCGTCGCGACCGCTGCGGGTGCGGGAGCGCCGTGTCGCGCGGGCTTGGGCGTGCACAGCTTTGCGCGGGGCGGAAGAAACGGGTGGGGCAGCGTGGCCGGGTCAGGAAGTTTTTTCCCGGCGGTCGGCGGAAGGGAACTCGTTCATGCAGCGGGACGGCGGCGAGGGGGCACTGGGTGGCGTCGCGGTCCTGGTGGCCGATGACGAGGACGCGCCACGAGAGGCCATCGCCGAGCTCTTGCGCGGGCGCGGCTACCAGGTGCGCGCGGCCAAGAGCGGTCACGAGGCGCTGGAGATGCTCGCGGGCGGCGGCTTCGACGTGGCCCTGCTCGACGTGATCATGCCCGGGCTGGATGGGCTCTCGGTGCTGCGGCAATACCGCGAGTCGGGCGGCACGGCGCCGGTGGTGGTGCTCTCCGCGCTCGGCGGCGCGGGCGACGCCATGCGCGCCATGAAGCTCGGCGCCACGGACTACCTCACCAAGCCCGTGCACGCGGCGGAGCTGCACGCCGCGCTGGCCCGGGCGCTCGGCGCGCCGCAGCCGGCGGAGCCCGCGCCACCGGTGGTCAGCGCGCCGGTGGAGGCGACCGCGGCGGTGGAGCCCGAGCAAGACGTGACCGAGACCGCGGAGTTCGTGTTCTCGAGTCCCACCATGCACGAGGTGCGCAGCCTGGTGGATCGCGTGGCCGACACCGACGTGCCGGTGATGATCCTCGGCGAGAGCGGCGTCGGGAAAGAGGTCGTCGCGCGGTACGTGCACGCGCGGAGCAAGCGCGCGGCGCGGCCGTTCATCAAGATCAACTGCGCGGCGCTCCCCGCCGAGCTGCTGGAGAGTGAGCTCTTCGGCCACGAGAAGGGCGCGTTCACCGGCGCCACCGCCGAGAAGCCCGGCAAGTTCGAGCTCGCGCACCAGGGCACCATCTTCCTCGACGAGATCGGCGAGATGGACATTCGCCTGCAGGCCAAGCTGCTCCAGGTCCTGCAAGACGAGGAGTTCTTCCGGGTGGGCGGCAAGCGCAGCGTCCGCGTGGACGCGCGCGTGGTCGTGGCCACCAACCGCGAGCTGGCCATCGAGATCGAGCGCGGCGGCTTCCGCGAGGACTTGTTCTACAGATTGAACGTCGTCGCCGTGCACGTGCCGCCCCTGCGCGAGCGGCGCGGCGACATCCCGCTGCTCGCCGAGCACTTCCTGCGCAAGTACAGCAAGCGCTACCGCCAGGGCCTCGAGGCGCTTCCACCGACGGTGCTGGAGCGCTTCAAGGAGTACGACTTCCCCGGCAACGTGCGCGAGCTCGAGAACCTCGTTCGACGCATGGTGGTGCTGCACGACCCGGAGGTGGTGCTGCGCGAGCTCCGGCCCAAGGCGCTGACGCGCCCGTTCACGCCCGTGCCCGCGCCGGTGAACGCGGCCGTGGTGCCTGCCGAGAACGCCGCGGTGAACGAGGTGGCACCGGTGGCCGCGCCGGAGAGCGTGTCGCTCAAGGAGATCGGCCGGCGCGCGGCGATGGTGGCCGAGCGCGAGGCGATCACCCGCATGCTCCAGCGCACCGGGTGGAACAAGCGCAAGGCCGCCCAGCGCCTGCAGATCAGCTACAAGGCTCTACTTTATAAGATTAAAGAGTGTGGGATCGTCGATCCCCGCGACGCCAACCGGCTCCCGGAGGACGCGCCGCTTCCGCCCAGCGAGCCGCCCGCGGCGTCCTGACCGCGCATCGTTGCTGCGCGAGGTGCTTGCTTCCGCTAGCGTGCGCGCATGACCACCCCGGACGCTGCACCGGAGCCTCGCGTGCGCGCGCGCGAGCTGGGCCTCCCCCTCGGACGCTTCAAGCCTGGCAAGTACAACGCCATCACCGACGTGGCCGGCGTGCGCGTGGGCCACTCCACCATCATCCGCGGGGCGGGGCCGCTCAAGCCCGGCAAGGGCCCGGTGCGCACCGGCGTCACGGCCATCTGGCCCAACCGCGCGAACGTCTTCGAGCAGCGCGTGGTGGGCGGCGGCTTCGTGCTCAACGGCGCGGGCGAGCTCTCGGGCATGACCCAGGTGATGGAGTGGGGCCTCATCGAGACGCCCATCCTGCTCACCAACACGCTGAGCGTGGGCGCAGTGAGCGACGCCACCGTGCAGTACATGATCGAGCAGTACCCGGGCATCGGCGATTACCACGACGTGATCATCCCCCTGGTGGGCGAGTGCGACGACAGCTGGCTCAACGACATCGCCGGCCGGCACGTGAAGCACAGCCACGTCATCGAGGCGCTCAAGACCGCCACCGACGGCCCCGTCCCCGAGGGCAGCGTAGGCGGCGGCACGGGCATGATCTGCTGCGACTTGAAGGGCGGCATCGGCACCGCGAGCCGCAAGCTCCCCGAGGTCTTCGGCGGCTACACCATCGGCGTGCTGGTGATGAGCAACTTCGGAAAGATGCACAACCTCCGCTTCGGCGGGTTGCCGGTGGGCGAGGTCCTCGAGGAGCACTTCAAGAGCTTCCCGCGGCGGCAGCAGACCTACGGCTCCATCATCGCCGTGGTGGCCACCGACGCGCCGCTCCTGCAGCACCAGCTCAACCGCCTCTGCAAGCGCGTGGCGCTGGGCATCGGCCGGGTGGGCAGCTTCGCGGCGCACGGCTCCGGAGAGATCGTCTGCGGCTTCTCCACGGCCAACCAGATCCCGCGCGAGACGCAGAAGATGGTCCACCGCATCAAGGTCCTCCTCGATACGCGGCTCGACCCGCTCTACGAGGCGACCATCGAGGCGACGGAAGAAGCGATCCTCAACTCGCTGTGCATGGCCCGCGACATGGAAGGGCAGGGCGGAAACTACGCGCCCGCGCTGCCGCTGCACGTGGTGCGCGACTACGTGGCCGCGCACAAGAAGATGCTGGAGAAGCCCATCCCCGTGAGCGTCCCGCAGACCACGCGGCCCAAGACCGCACCGGCGATGAAGGCCGTGGAGCCCAAGGCCGAGGTGAAGACCGCCGAGGCGCGGCCGAGCGACGTGCGCGGCGCCGAGGGCTTCCCGCTGCCCACCGCGCGCGAGGAGCAGCTCCCGCAGAAGCCGGAGAAGCCCGACAAGCCGCGCGACGGCAACGGCTGACGGCCTTGGCCCACGCGCGGTACGCTCGAAGCGGGAGGTGTCGATGCGGACGTGGTGCGTGCTGAGCGTGTTGCTGCTCGCGAGCCCGGCGCTGGCCGCCAAGCCGCCCAAAGTCATGGTGATGGATTTCCCCGCCACCAACGCGTTCCCCGCGGACGTGGTGGCGGTGCTCAACCAGTTCCTCGCCGGCGCCGTTCGCGACCAGGGCTTCGCGGTGATGACTCCTGCCGACATCGGCGCGGTGATCGGCGTGGAGCGCCAGCGCCAGCTGCTGGGCTGCGCCGAGGACAGCTGCCTCGCCGACCTCGCCGGCGCCATGGGCACCGAATACATCGTCTACGGCCGCATGGCCGCGCTCGAGAAGGACACCGCCCTCACCATCTCGCTGGTGACCAGCCGCACCGCGCTCAGCACCCAGGTGCGCGAGGTGGTGCCCAGCCACTCGTCGAGCGACCTGCTCCACGCCATCGAGAAGCTGGTGCCCAAGCTCATGGCGCCCGCGCGGCCCGTGGACCTCGCCGCCGCGAGCCCCAAGCCCGCGCCAGAGAGCGCCGGCGGGCTCCAGCCGAGCAGCGCGGTGGGCGCGAACGCGAGCGAAGGTTCGGGCTCGCCGGTCCTCGGTTGGGGCCTGGTGGGCGGCGGCGCCGTGGCGCTGGCGGTGGGCGGCATCTTCGGCGTGATGGCGCACAACAACCAGAACACCGCGAACGAAGCCGTGGCCGCCGGCAACCTGGTTCCGACGGCGACGTCGAGCGCCATCCGCACCGACGCCTGGGTGTCCACGGGCGCGATGACGGCGGGAATCGTGGCCGCGGGCGTGGGCGCGGGCGTGCTGTTGTGGAGCTCGCGATGAAGCGGCTCGTGATTGCGCTGGTATTTGCGTGCAGCGGCTGCATCGCCTTCGTCGACCCGAACCCGAAGTGCGGCCCGAACCTGGCGTGCAAGGTGGGCCAGTGCGTGGACGGCGTGTGCGTCACGCCGACGACGGGGGCGACCGCGGGCGCGTCGACGAGCCCGAGCTCCAGCGGCGCGTCGACGGGAACGGAGTCGACCGGAAGCTCATCCGGCTCGAGCAGCGCGACGTCTTCGTCGTCGAGCAACGCGACCTCTTCGTCGAGCGGCACGAGCAGCAGCACGTCGACGACGGGCACCAGCGGCTCGAGCGCGTCCAGCACGTCGAGCACGACTTCATCCACGGGCTCGTCCGGAACGTCGGGGTCGTCGACGACGTCATCGACGGGGAGCACGGGCACGTCGACGACGGGCACCACGGGCAGCTGGAGCTTCCAGGGTGCGCGGTACCTGGACGACGTCGAGAGCTCCACCTCGCCGCTGATCGGTCTCCCCGCAGCCACCCAGCCCAACGACCTCATCGTGCTGGCTTGCGCCACCGGCGGTCAGGTTTCGCTACCGCCGGTAACGCTGCTGGTGACGGACGGTGGCATCACCACGCCCATCGTCCACAACGGGACCAACTCCTACACCACGGACTTTTCGGCCTACGCGTACGCGCGGACGGACCTCGCCTTCGGAACCGACGTCTTCTCGCTCAGCGCTTCACAGAAAACGAACTGCGCCATCCACGTCTACCGAGGCGGGCGGGTGCTCAACAACGCCATCGCGGAGTCCAACGGCGACTACAGCTCCAACGGGCTCGTCTCCTGCGGCCCGCTCACGGCGCAGGCGGGCGGGCTCGCGTTTTTCTACGTGGAGATCCTCGGCGAGACGTCGGGTTCTCTGACCCTCGTCGACAACGACGCCGGGTTCGTGATCCGCACCACCGGCTACGACGGCAATCCATCCGGCGACGTCACGCCCACGCAGGACGGCGCGGTTGGCTTCTCCATCTCCGAGCTGAACCTCGACTACGGCTGCGAGATGCTCGCCTTCCCGCCGTGAACGCTGCGCGCGAGAAGTGATTCGCGTTCACCCCAAACCTGCTAGAAGTGCGCCCGCTGAATCACGACATCCTGGAGGAACGCATGGCCCGCTCGAAGAGCAAGCACCGCCGGCTGAAGTCCCGGCGCCAGATGCAGTACAAGGCGCGCATGAAGCGCAAGAAGGCTGCGGCCAAGGCCGCCAAGAAGTAGTTCGCCGCCGAAGCAACGCAGGAGGGCCGCCAGGCACACGCCGGCGGCCCTTCGCATTTTCTCAGTCGCTGGTGAGCGAGGCTTCCAGGGTGCAGCTGGAGTCGTCGGGGACGCCGGTGCTGTTGGCCACCAGCGCGTCGCGCATGGTGCCCGAGACCTTGATGGTGCCGTCGCCGCCCTTGGTGAAGGTGAGGTCGATGGCGGTGTCGTCGGCGTAGTCCCAGGTGGTGCCGTCGGTGGGGCTCACGATCTCCAGGTGCGGGATGTGCTGGGAGAACGAGGCGGTGTTGTCGGTGAAGAGCGTGCCCTGGACCTGAATGCCGACGTTCCCCTCGAAGTTGAACTCCAGCGAGGAGCCGTTCTGGGTGAGGGTGAAGGGCGCCTGGAACGCGCCGTTCGCGTCGCCGCTCACCACGTACACGATGTTCTTGCAGGTGTTGCCCGAGGGCGGTGAGCTGGCCTGGACGTTGTAGTTGCCGGCGACGTTCAGGCACGCCGCTCCCGAGCAGGGCGTGCGCTTCGCACCGCCACAGCCTGCGAGCAGCACCGCGACCAAGGCCACCACAGCACGCCGCATGGGTTCCCCCGGGAAGAACGAGGAACCCACAATAACCCAGGAGCTGGGGCTCGACGAGATCCTTCGCGGGCCGCCTCAGCCCTCGATGCGCACGTGCGGCACCAGCGAGGCGCCGCGCTGGGTGAGGTTGACGATCGCCGCGCGCGAGGCCCGGCCCATGGCCGTCACGCCGCGCAGGGTGGCGAAGAAGCCGCACACCACCAGCAACTCCTCGTGATCCCAGCCGTCGCCGCGGCGCACGGGGAAGGCCTGCCGCGGCAAGGGGCGGAAGCGCTGCACCACCCAGCCGCCCGGCTGCGAGAGCGCCTCGTGCAGCCGTGCGTCCCAGGTCTCGTCGTTGACCTCGGCGCCGATGACCACACCCTGGCCGCCGTAGGAGCGGTTGGGCTTGAGCACCAGCTCCGCGCGGTGGCGGCGCACGAAGGGCACCAGCTCGAGCTCGGCGCCGTCGGGGCCGTCGGTCTTGCGCTCCTTCATCAGCCGCGTCCAGAGCACGTGCCGCGCGAACACCCGGCGCTCGGCGTCGGTGAAGTGCGAGGTGAAGCGCGCCGAGGTGAAGAGCTCGAAGGTGCTCTTGTGATCGAAATCTCCCGCGAGCGTGGACACCACCCGGTTGGCGTCGAACGCCTGCCAGAGCGGATGGAGCGCCTTGCCCACGTCGAGCTCCTCCAGCTCGCGGAGCTCGGGGAAGCGGTACACGAGATCCACCGGCTGGCCGGCAGCGAGGAGCTGGTTTCCGTCCCAGGAGAGCGTGCGCACGTCGACGTGGTGCGCCTTCGCGCCCTGGCTGCGGAAGTACTCGGCGATGAGCCGCAGCTCGTTGGTGCCGAAGGTGTCGCGCAGGTCTTCCACGAGCGCCACCCGCAGCGGCCCGCGCAGGCCCAGGCCTCGGGCGCGGTCCTGGAGGTGCTCGAGCATGAGCTGGCGGGAGTCGAGCGGCGGCAGGATGGGCGCGTTGCCGAGCCGCGGGCGGACGACCTCCGCCCAGAGCTTCTCGCCCAGCGCGGTGTAGCGCACGCCGCCCACGCCGACGACGTTGGGCTCGAGGAAGGCCAGGGTGCGATCCCAGGTGGGGCTGGTGGGATCGATGATGGCGTCGAGGCGGGCGAAGAGGTTCTGGTCGCCCAGGTCGGCGCCGGAGCGCGCGAGGGCGCGGATGCGGTCTTCCTCGTACGGCGCGAGCGGGAGCACCTCGCGGACGGCGGCGTCGTCGAGCCAGGCGGGGAGCAGCCGCGCCAGGGCGCCCTGGACGGTGAGGCAGGCGTGGCGGACGAACTCGCACTGGCGGGTGGTCCACACGCGGGGGCGGAGCTGGAGCGGCACGGGATCGAACCCGCCGTCGCGGCGCTCCCAGGTGAAGCCGGTTGCGAGCGAGGCCTGCTGGAGGTCGTGGGCGAGGTCGCGGTAGGCGTCTGGGGGGAGTTGGAGCAGGGCGCGCTCGAGCTCGGCTTCGAGGGCGGGGGCCGCCGGTTCGGGAGGTTCATCCCGGTCGAGCGGTGGCGTGGCCAGCGAGGGCGCCATGGGCGTTTGGCCGGCGCCGGGGACACCACCCGAAACCAGCCAGCGTCATATCTGGCGCCTTTCCGGGGGCGGCGCAAGCAAAGCAGCGGAACGCCACGCCCGCCCCTCGGAAAGGCGCCCGGCCGGCCCCCCCCGGGCCCAATGGATTCGCGATCTCGGGGGCCTGGAGGTGTGGGATGCGAAGTTCCCGCCACTTTCCTCAGGCGCGCGCGTACCTGGGGAACGGTACAGGTGATTGGTTCTCGGTGATCGGCGCCGATCACCGCACACCGATCACCGTCACCGTTTCCCAAGCAAGTGAGCGTCCGAGTGCAGTGGTGGAAACTTGGGTATCCCGGGCCATGCCGGCGGCCCCTCGGCCGACGGCCCCGCGGCCATCTGTACGCTTCGGCCAACTCTCGCGCTGCCGGCTAGGATGTCGTCCATGTCCTGGCAGCGGCACTTCGATCCGTCGACCCTCGCGCGCCTCGAGCCCGTGCTCGCCGACGGACGGCTCGCCGGCAGCTGTGCGGCCTTCGACGCCGATGGGACCCTCTGGGCCGGCGACGTCGGCGAGCTGGTGCTCCAGTCGCTCATCGGCCTCGGCCGCGTCCCGCCTGAGGTCTGGTCCCGCTACGAGGCGCTCCTCCCCGTCGACGCGCCCGCCGCCTGCGCCCTCTGCGTGGAGGTGATGCGCGGCGCCACCGTCGCCGAGCTCGAGCGCTGGAGCCACGAGCTCGTCCAGGCCCGCCAGCACGGGCCGCTCTTCTCCGCCACCGTCGAGCTGGCCCGCGAGCTCGAGCGCCGGGGCTGCGAGGTGTGGATCGTCTCCGGCTCCAACGCCTGGACCGTGGGCACCGCGATTGCCGCCGCCGGCCTGAACGCGTCGCGCGTCCTCGGGCTCACCTCGCCCGCGCCGGAGGGCGTGCTCAGCGGCGTCGTGGATCGGCCGCTCACCTGCGCCCGCGGCAAGGTCGAGGCCCTCCGTCGCCGAACCGACAAGCCGCTCGTGCTTGCCGCCGGAAACGCGCTCTACGACGTCGATCTCCTCGAGCACGCCGAGCTGCCTCTCGCGGTCGCCCCGCGCGGCAAGCCCACCGCGCTCCGTGAGCTGGCGATGGCCCGAAAGTGGTCGATCGTCGACGTCGAAGGCTGAGCCGGGAAGCGAACGCCCACCTGGATGTTTCCTGCCTGGATGTCGTCGCGCACTGCGTCGATGCCGAGCGAGTCCCTCGTGCTTACAAGCATGTAAGCGCTCGGCTGGCCCCGCGCGTGTCGGCTGGACGATGATCGGCAGTGGAGGTCACATGCGCAGGCTGTACCTCGGGCTCGTGGGGGGCTTGTCGCTCCTCACGGTGGGAGCATCGGCGAGCACGCCCACCAAGCCCACTGCGCAGCCTGCGCACTCCGAGTTCGCGCCCTGGCGCGTGGTGAGCCCCACCTGCACCGGCGAGTACGCCGACTTCCTGAGCGATCTGCTCCCCGCCAACGCCGCCTTCGAGAAGGGCCCGGACTCGAACTACTCGTACTGCCTGCGCACCGTGGCCACCTACGAGCACGTCTATTACGGCCGCGGCGGCAAGCTGAAGCGCACGTACTTGAAGGCCGAGTCACACGGCACCGGCTTCGCCTACAAGATGAAGGACGGCGACTACTACCTGGCCACCAACGAGCACGTGGCCGAGTATCCAGAAGTCACCGACGACGAGCACAACGTCGACGGCGTGCCCACGGGCAGCCGCAAGGTGCGCGAGGTGGTGAAGATCGTCGCCAACGAGAGCGACGACTACGAGCCCGGCCAGGTGCAGCTGACCAAGGTCCTCGCCGACTCGGGGCTCGACATCGCCATCTTCAAGACCCACCACCCGCTGAAGATGATGCCCTACCGCATGGGCCGCTCCGGCGGGCTGCGCGCGGGCAACGTGCTCCTCGCGCGCGGCTACCCGCTGGGCGTCTTCCCGGCGTCGAACACGGGCAAGGTGATCAACCCCTACCAGGAGGACGACGACGCGCGCTGGCACCACGTGGACTTCGTGTCCGACGCGCTCCTCAACTCCGGCAACTCGGGCAGCCCGGTGTTCGCGGTCTCGTGTCGGACGGGTGAGCTGGAGCTGGTGGGCGTGTACCACGCGCACTACACGGGCGGCACGGGACTCGGGCTCGTCATCGGCATCGACCAGCTCCGCGACGTGCTCGAGACCATGAAGCTGCCCACCGCCGATGTCGTGGCCGCGCAGGCGTCGCTGCAGGAGGACCGCAAGCGTGGGCAAGCCGCGCTGGCGAAGTCCTCGCCGCTGTACTTCCCCTTCGGCGACCAGGTGGTGCGCGTGGAGCGTGAGGTCGACGGCGCGGTGCGCTTCGTCCTCTTCCGCGACTTCCCGCTCACCGAGGACGTGTACCTCGCGCTCACCGATCGCGAGGGCAAGGTGGCGCTGGAGATGCCGACGCGCGTGTCGCGGCCGGTGCCGTTCGCGGCGCTCGACCCGCAGTTCCGCGATCCCATGGAGCACCTCACGGACATGCTCTGGCACAGCCTGCGCTCGGTCGCGGACTTCCGTGCGCTGGATGCGCGAAGTGCGGCATCGCCCGAGGCCACGCACCAGCTCACCGACATGAAGACCCGCCTCAACGCGCGCACCTCGGAGCAGAAGGACATCCTCTCCACCGTGAGCTTCGAGGCCGACGACGCCGCCTGGCCGGTGATCGTGGATGCCACCCAGCGCCTCGAGGAGTCGCTCACGATGCCCGACGGCGGCGCGCTGCTCGAGGCCGACGAGCCCGACGCGGGCGTGGGCAACGCAGCCGTGCCGCTCCATGCCATGCGCCAGGACCTGCGCGACGGCGGGCACTGATCACCTCGCCTCCTTCGGCGCGGGTGCGCAACCCTTGAGCGTGGCGTCCGCGTTCTTGTGAGGGAGGGAGTCGGGCCGCGTGATCTTCACGATGTGCTGGGCGCCCGTGCACGAGTGCACGTCGAGTGTGGCGGCGTAGGCCTCGAGATCCGCCAGGCAGCCGCTGACGCTGAGGTTCGCGCGCGTGAGCGCGTAGCCGCTCATGCACTTCTGAAACGCGGTGGCGTCGTTGCGCTTGCCGAGCTCGTAGGTGCCCTGATCGGCGAAGAGGGTGGCGCACTTCTCCCGATCGTCCGCGACGAAGTCCGACTCCGAGTCGGTGGGCATGAAGGTGTGCTCGAGCGCGATCTCCTGGTCGAGCGCCTTCGCGCACTGCTCCGCGACCTTGCCCCGTGCGTCGGCGTGGACCTTGAACGCCGCCTCTGCGGCGTCGTGGATGCGCTGGCCAAGCGCGGGATCCCGGCCGTGCTTGGCGTAGTCCGCGAGCATGGCGATCCCGGAGTTCGGCGTGCGCGTGTACCGGTACACCGCCTCGGCGAGATCGGGGTCCTCGTACTTCTTCCGGATCGGCCACCGGGTGTCGCCGAAGATGTGCGTCCCGGGCGGCAGCATGTCGAAGTGGTACTTGAAGTTGCAGACGTACTGGTAGCGCTCGTTCGCGTGGTCATTCAGCTCGAGGAACGCCTTCTGGTAGGGCGCGTCACGGTCCTCGGTGTCCAGCACGCAGGCGATGTCGTGGAACTGTTTGCACGCGTCCCAGGCCTTCGCGTACTGGCGCGCGTTCTTCGCGCGGACGCAGTCGTCGCCGTGGCGGCGCATGATCGTGAGCAGCGTCGCCTTGTACAGGTTCTGCACCTCGCTCCGCGCGGAGGTGTTTCGATCCGCTTGGGAGAGCGTGTCGAGCGCTGCATCGAGCTCACCCGCATCGAGCTGCTTGCGTGCGCGCGCGAGGATCGGCCGCTGCGCCAGCTCGGTCTGGGCGAGCGCCTTGCGCTCGAACGCCCTCACGTTGCCCGGGTCCTGCTCGTGCGCCGTGGTACAGAGCTGCAGCACCCGGTCCCACGCGGCGGTCTGGCCCTCGCCAGGATTGAAGTCGAGACAGGCTTGGACCGACGGCGACGGAACGGGCGGCACGAACTTGGGGCCCGCACCCACAGGCGCGGCCTTCATGGCCGGCGCGGGCGGTGGCGGGGGTGGCTTCGCATTCAGCGCGCCGCGGACAGCGAGCACGGTGGTGCCGATGGCGATGACCACGCCCAGACCGAACGGCGCCAGGGTTCGTCCGGAGCTCGCGCGCCTGGGCCCGCCGGCCATCGTCGTGCCTCCTGCCAACTCCAGCTTGGCACGAATGCCCGTGCGTCCGCCGCGTGGGCCGGGAAGGGCGATCGGAATTGAATTGCGATTCGACAGCATTGAAATGACGTTCAACCGGAACCACGGCTCGCAAGCCCGCGAAACGCGCGGCTGCGCGCTGGCACGCGGTGCGCAATGCTGGACGTCGCTCCGGACGCGCGCGTCGCGCCCGTGAAGCGGAGAGGAGGGTAGGGCCATGGTGATCGCCATTCGCGCCTTCATCGCTGCGGCGCTCGCTGTCTTCGTGGCGCTGGCGCTCCGGGCCATCGCGCCCGCGGTGCTCACGAGCAACGTCGACGCCGTTGCGGGCTTCCTGCACGTCTTCGGCGCCATCTACGGCACGGTGCTGGCCTTCCTCATCTTCGTGGTCTGGGGCCAGTTCAACGGCACCGAGGCCGGCGTGGCTCGCGAGGCGCGCGCGCTACAAGAATTGGTGCGCCTGTGTCGCGCGGGGCGGGGCCAGGGCTGCCGCGAGGTGGTCGAGGCGGTGCACACCTACGGCCGCTTCGCCGCGGAGGACGAGTGGAAGCTCCTGGGGCAGGGCAAGCCCTGCCCCTCGGCCGACGACGCGTTCCTCAAGGTGCAGGAGGCGGTGCTCAAGACCAACGCGGGCACGGAGATCGAGCTGCTCACGCGCGACACCGTCATCCGGGTGGCGGAGCGCGCAGCGGCCCTGCGCTCCGAGCGGCTCGCGCTCTCGAGCACGCGCATCCCGCCCACGCTTTGGCGCACGGTGCTGGTGGCCACGGCGGTGCTCGGCTTCTCGGTGTGCTTGCTGGGCACCACGGAGCCCGCGCTCACCATGTACCTGAGCGGCGGCTTCACACTGGTGGCGACGCTGATCCTCGGCGTCGTCGCCGACATGGATAACCCGTTCGACGGCGTCTACAACGCCTCGAATGCGCCGCTGAAGGCGCTGGTGCACGTGTAGCGCGCACCCGAGGTCGGTCACGGAAATCGGCGCCGCGGCGGGCGGGGTTCAGCTGCCCACCGCGGCGCCATTTCAAATCTGCGATGGCACCGGAGGCGTGGTGACCGCGCGATCCGACGAGGTGAACGACTGCCCCCGGCCGAGGTCGATGAATGGCTTGGGGGTGGAGGCTGTGCGCGATGGGTCGTAGGCTTGGTGGCGTAGGGGCTGCACTCGCGGTGGCACTGCTGGCAACAGGTTGTGGCGCGAAGTACGCGTCGGGCGGCGACCTCCCGGCCACGCCCACCACCGGCAACGGAACGGGCGCCACGGGAACCGGCGCCAGCGGCGGCGGCAATGGCTCGGGCACCACCGGCAGCTGCGGCACCGATACCTGGAACAACTACGCCGCGGCGTTCTTCGCCAACAATTGTGAGTCGTGCCACCAGCACACCACCGAGTTCTCGTCGGAGTCGGCAGTGCTGGCCAAGGCGAGCAGCATCGAGAGCTACGTCAACCAGGGCCTGATGCCGCAGGGCGCCCCGCTGTCCCAGGCCGACCGTGACCGGCTCGCGGCCTGGCTCGGCTGCCCCGATGGCGCGCCCGCGACCAGCACCGGCACCACCACCGGCTCCACCACCGGCGCGACGTCCACGAACGGAACCGGCGGCACCAGCGGGAGTTGCGACACCTGGGCCAACTCCGTGGGCGCATGGTTCTCCAACAATTGCGCCGCGTGCCACGTGGGCCCCAACAGCCCCAACGCGCCCGGCGCCACGCTCGACGCCACCAACGAGGTCTCGGTGCTGACCGACAACGCCATCCCCACGCGCCTGGGCATCGCCGCGGGACAGCCGCTGGCCATGCCGCAGGGCCAGCTCCCCGGCACCTCGCCCACCGACGCGGAGAAGCAGCGCATCGTGACCTGGTGGAACAACCGCGACAACTGCCCGAGCACCACCACCGGCACCACGGGCACGAGCACCAGCGGGACGACGTCGACCAGCGGCAGCACCGGCACCACCGGCACCTGCTCCACGTACACCTGGGCGGACGTGCAGCCCCTCTTCGCGAGCTATTGCGTGAGCTGCCACAGCGCCGCGGGCACGTACCCGCAGTACGTGCACCTCGACGACCAGGCGGCGTCCACCGCCGACGCGGCGAACATCTTCGCCTACGTGAACGCGGGGGCCATGCCGCTCTCGGGCTCGCCCGCGCTGTCCGCGAGCGACAAGGCCATCGTGCTCGGCTGGGCCAGCAACCCGTCCGGCCAGTGCGGCGGCTCGAGCGGCAGCACGGGCACCACCACCGGCACGACGGGCGCCACCACCGCGGGTTCACTGGGCCTGCAGGCCGCGTGCGTGAACGACAACTGGGGCTCGGCCGGGCCCGTCTGGGACGGCGACTCGAACATGAACCCCGGCGACAACTGCTTCCAGTGCCACAACACCAACCCCAACACCTCGGGACAGAACGGGCCGCTCCTGGAGTTTGGCGGAACCGCGTACGACTCCATGGCGGGCGCCGCGCTCTCGAGCGACGCGACGATCACCGTCATCGACTCGGGGGGACGCACGGCGACGGTCTCCACCGACATCTGGGGCAACGGGAACGGCAACTTCAGCACGCGCGGGACCTCGCTGGTGCCGCCCTACCAGGTGAGCATCTCGCGCAACGGCAGCACGCTCTACATGCTGCACCTGGCGCCCAGTGGGGCCTGCAACAGCTGCCACACCCAGAGCCCGGCGGCGTCCTGCAGCTCGGCCGGGGTCACGCCGGGGCGCGTCTTCGCGCCCTGAGCCGGCAGCGACGCCTCAGACGCGGAGCATGTTGCGGCGCCGCAGCAGGTGATCCAGCCAGAGGTTGGCGAGCTTCTCGAGCGCGTCGTTGGCGCGCAGGCGCTGCCCCAGGTACGCGAAGTCGACGACGTCGAGCTCCTGGTCCTGGTTGGTGCAACTAAACACAAATGTTTCTTTTCCGGTGCGCGGATCGACGTGGCGCTGCAGGCACTGGGCGCAGATCTCCTTCATCATGCACTGCATGGGCGAGTTGATGCTGCCCAGCGCCACGTGATCGCGCTTGAGCAGGCCCGCGAGCACGCCGTGGCGCGCGTCCTTCACGGCCTTCATCATCCGGTCGCTGCCGATGGCGATGATGCGGTCCACGTCGCTGAGCGCGATCTTCGGCGCGCCGAGCTTGCCCTCGCCGTAGGCGATCATCGCCTGCACGATGTTGCCGCTGAAAGAGAGGTCCTGCGGGCGGCGCGGCTGAACCTCGGGGCCGGAGTCGGTGCTCCAGACCACGAGGTCGGTGGCGGCCTCGATGTCGTCGGCGTGGTACAGGTCCTCGCGTTTGCGGAAGCCGGCGAAGTAGAGGACGCGGCAGCCCGCAGCGCGCAGCGCCCGGCCAATCGAGAAGAGCACCGCGTTGCCCAGGCCGCCGCCGGCGAGCAGCACCGTCTGGCCGTGCGGGATCTCCGTCGGCGCGCCGGTCGGGCCCATGAGCACCACGGGCTCGCCGGGCGTGAGCGCCGCGCATAGACGCGACGAGCCGCCCATCTCCAGCACGATCGTCGAGAGCAGTCCGCGCGCGGGATCCGTCCACGCGCCGGTGAGCGCGAGGCCTTCCATCGCCAGCCGCGTGCCCTCCACCTCGGGCGCGTTCGCCTCGTAGTTCTGCAGCCGGTAGAACTGCCCGGGCCGGAAGTGCCGCGCTGCGAAGGGCGCGCGCACCACCACCTCGACGATCGTCGGCGTGAGGCGGATGACCTCTTTCACGGTTGCCAGCAGGCCGTCATCGAGCCCGGCGGCGAACGCGGTGAAGGCCTCGTCGCGCGCGGGCTGCTGCGCGGGGTCGAGCCGGTCGATCTCCGCTTGAAACAATTTGGTTACGTGGGGGTAGCCATCCTTGGCCGAGGCCATGGCCTTCACCACGTTGCCAAAGTAGCTGGGGTGGTTGTCGCCGTAGAATGTGACGAAGCGGCCGTCGCGCGCGTAGTTGGTGAAGAAGCCGGTGGGGCTCTTGGGCGCGTCGCCGATGGCCACGGGCTGGAGCGTGAAACGGCCGTCCTCGCCGCGGACGGCGTCGTGGGCGCGGAAGTACTCGTCGTTCTCGTCGAGGGCGAAGGTGTTCGGGTGCTCGCGCGTGTAGGTCACGTTCGGGCTCGTGCCCGCGGCCACGCAGACCGTGCGCGCCGGCAGCGTCACCTTCTCGCCCGAGCCCTTCCAGCGGCCGTCCTCGTTCTTGGCCTGCTTCTCGAAGACGATCGCGCTCACCGCGCCCGTCGGACCCGGCACCGCCTCGATGGGCGAGAGCTTTTCGATATATCGAATTCCCTCTTCGAGGCTCTTGGTCACCTCTTCGGGGTTGAGCTTGTACGCGGGCGAGTCGTGGATGCCCTTGCGGTACACGAGCGAGACGCCGCCCCACTTGCGCACCAGGGGCACGAAGTCCGGCAGCTCGCCGGCGGCCTTGGCGCGCTCGCGCTCGGCGCGCACCGCGCGGCCGTGGTCGAGGAAGGTCTTCATCGCCGGCAGCTCTTCGGGGTCGAGCTTGCTCCAGAAGCCGGCCTCGCCCGCCTCGGCCGCGATGCGCTCGTAGCGCTCGAGCGCCTTCTCCACCTGCACCGGGTAGTAGGCGAAGAGCTCGGTCGCGGTGTCGATCGCCGTCAGCCCGCCGCCGATGACGACGGCCGGCAGCTGCACTTGCAGGTTGGCGAGGCTGTCCTTCTTGAAGGCGCCGGTGAGCTGCAGGGCCATCAAGAAGTCGCTGGCCTGGCGCACGCCGCGGATGAGGCCGTTCTTCATGCCGACGAGCGTCGGCTTGCCCGCGCCGGCCGCGAGCGCCACGTGGTGAAAGCCGAGCTCCCAGGCGTCGTCCAGCGTGAGCGTGCCGCCGAGCCGAACGCCGCCGTAGATGCGCAGCTTGTCGCGCCGCGCGAGCTGCAGGTGGAGCAGGGTGAGGAAGTTCTTGTCCCAGCGAACGGTGATACCGTACTCGCTCACGCCGCCGAAGCCCGCGAGCACGCGCTCGTCGAGCTCCTGCGCCACCTCACGCTGGAAGTCGAAGATGGGCGCGAAGCCCTGGCCGTTTCGGCCCGCGAGCTTCTCGGGCATGGGCTCGATCTTCAAGCCGTCGATCGCCACCACACCGAAGCCGTCGTTGAGCAGGTGGTGCGCGAGCGTGTAGCCCGCGGGCCCGAGCCCGACCACGAGCACGTTCTTGCCGTTGTACGCGCGCGCGTGCGGCCGCGCGACGTCGAGCGGGTTCCAGCGCTGCAAGAAGCCGTAGATCTCGAAGCCCCAGGGCAGATTGAGCACGTCGGTGAGGATCCGCGTCTCGATCTGCGGGATGTTCACCGGCTCCTGCTTCTGGAAGATGCAGGCCTTCATGCAGTCGTTGCAGATGCGGTGGCCGGTGCCCGCGCACATCGGGTTGTCGAGCACCACCATCGCGAGCGCGCCGAGCCCTTCGCCGTGGCTCTTGAGCAGGTGCGCTTCGCTGATGCGCTCGCCGAGGGGGCAGCCGCCCAGCGGCGTGCCGAGCGGGTCGGCCTTGAAGCTGCCGTCCTTCTGCTTCATGCCCGTGGAGCAGCTGTCCTTGCCGCGCTCGTGGCAGTAGAGGCAGTAGTCGACCTCGTTCGCGACCTGGCGCAGCGGGTAGCGCCGATCGGTGAGCTTGAAGCCGTCGCGACGCCGCAAGTGATGATGCGGCCCCTCGTGCGCCTCGGGCATCGCGGGCTCGGGGTTCTGCATCTCCACGAGCTGCGCGAAGTCGAGCGACTTCGGCTGCTGGTGGCTCACCCAACCCGCGAGCTGCTTCTTGCCCTCGGGGTGCAGCATCCGCGCGAAGGTCCAGCGATCGAGCAGCGAGAGCGCGGCGCTCACGCGCGCGTGCGCGTCGGCGCCCTCGAGGAGCTTCGCGAGCTGCCTCTGCGCGCGCGTGTCGGACTTCAAGCGCGCTTCAACATCGGCCCAGAGCCGGGCGGGCGTGCTCTCCGGCGTCGGCGCACCGGACGCGTACTGCTTGTCCACCTCGAGCAGCGCATTCACTGCGCGCGCGAGGGCGAGCTCCGCGTCGGGCTCCTGGTGCATGCCCGGGAACGCGAGCTCGAGCAGCAGGCGCGCGTCGGCGTCGAGGGCGGGGAACTCGTCGGCGGTCGGCCGGTTGGGTGCGCCCTTCTTGAGCACGCGGCGCTGAACGAAGTCGCGCTTGAAGTCGAAGAGCGGGCGCTGGCCGGTCATCGCCAGCTGATTGGCCTGGGCCTCTGCCTCCACGCCGAACAGCCGCGCGACGAAGCGGCCCACGTGCGGCGCCAGGGCCACCAGCAGCTTGCTCTCCTCCAGGGCAGGCAGGCTGCCGGGCCCCTTCTGGCGATACGCGTCCCACGACGCGTGCAGCGTGGGGTCGAGCTGCGACACCTCGCGCAGGAACAGCGCGTGCAGCTGGGCGAGCTTGTGCGGCCGGTAGAGGTCTTCGAAGTCGAAGCCGGGCACACCGAGCTGGAGTGCGGGCGGTCGCTCGCGCGAGGAGCTTGGGGGGACGCCTGGCGCGGGAGGCTGAGTCATCGGGACGGGAGAAGACATGGGGCGAGGCGCCGGGATTCCTAATCCGGATTTCCCCCGGGCGCCTCCTACCACCCAATCGGCTACCGTTCACGCGCTGGATGCGACCGCCCGCTTGTCCGCTCGGGCTACGCAGCGGGCGTCTGGTGCCGGCGGCGGGTGGCCACGTGGTAGATGGCCAGCAGCAAGATCGCGCAGGCGATGGACATGAAGAAGCCGCCGCGCTGACCAGGCCCGTACATGCCGAGCGCGCGTCCGATCACGCCGCCGAGCAGCGAGCCAGCAATGCCCAGCAGGATGGTGATGATGAAGCCGCCCGGGTCCTTGCCAGGCATGAGCAGCTTGGCGATGAGGCCCACGATGAAGCCGAAGATGATCAGCGTGATGATGCCCATGTCCTTCTCCTTGCGGTGTCGTTGATCCCCTCAGAGGGTGGCGCGGCGCCTCGTGGGCGGCGCGAGCGTGCCTTCCTCGGGCTCGGGGGAGAGCGAGGCCACGAAGAGCACGGCAGCGCAGATGAGGTTGTTCCAGAGCGTCACCGGCGACGCGGCGTGAAATGCCAGCGTGCCGATGACGAGCCAGATGGCGAGCAGGGTGTTGAGCCAGCGCGCGGCGCTCCAGGTGAGCGCGAGCACGGCGAAGATCACCGCGAGCACGCCGGTGATCCAGGTGTTGCTGAACTCGGCGCCGCGGTGAACCCACACGAAGGCCGAGATGAAGAGCCACGCGCCGACGATGATGTTCACGAAGCGTGCGGACATGGGGCCGCTCCACGGCCAGGACCTACGCACAATGGGTAAGCACCCGAGTGCGCAGTACGAAGCGGCGGTTGGAAGCCTGCTTGGTGGCTCGTGGCTGGTCGTGAAATTCCAAAGCAGACACCCTTCTCCGCGTGAGACGGGAAAGGGGATAGGGGGATGGGGTTTCGCGAACGGAGGCGGGCTACTGATTCGTCGCCGTCACGGAGCTCAGCGACACCATCGCATCTCTCCGCGTGCCGCTCGCCACGAAGTCCTGAATCGCGCGCGCGAGCGTGGCGCTGAGCACGCCGAGCAGCGGCAAGTGCGCGCCGCCTTCGCAGGTGGGCTGGCCGGGCTTGTCCTCGGCGTCGGGCGTGAAGCGCTCGTCCCAGCGCACCAGGCCGAACGTGCCAGCGCCGTCGATGCCCGCGTGAATCAGCGGAATCGAATTCGCGCGGGCGTGATCGCTGAGCAGCTTGCGGCTGGCGGCGTTGTCGAAGCAGTCCACGAGCAGGCCTGCGCCCGCGGCGAGCTGGCCCACGTTCTCGGCCGTGAGCCGCACGCCGAAGGCCTCGGCCTTCACGCCGTGGAGGTTCAAGAGCTGCAGCTTGAGCGCCTCGGCCTTGTTCTTGCCGAGCGAGGGCTTCACGTAGGCCTGGGCGAGCAGGTTCTTGCTCTCCACGCGATCGAAGTCGACGAAGGCGAGCGTGGCCTCGAGGTTGCGGCAGAGCATCACCGCGTGCGAGCCGATGGCGCCCACGCCGCAGAAGAGGATGCGCATCGGACTCGACCTCGCGGTTACTTGGAGCTCAAACGAAAGCGGGGACCGGACGGAGCTGGCCCCCGGTCAGGCGCCGAAGGGCACCTTGGGGCGCAGGTAGATGCGGTCCGCGCCCTGGGGCGAGACGAAGCGGTCGACCACGAAGTGATCGAACGCGTTCTCGGCCAGGTTCGCGAGGTGCAGCCCGGGGACGCCACCCGAGCGCACGACCTCCACCGCGATGCGGCGGATGTCGTGGTCGGTGACGCGCGTCTCGAGCTCCATGGGCACATCGGCCGACATGCCGTTGTAGGTGATGTTCAGGGTCGCCATTCGTCACCTCCAGTGAAGACGCGTAGACGCGCGCCCGAGCTCACTCTGACTTCATCCCCGACGCGCTCCGCAACAACGCCGCCCACCACGGCTCATTGTGCACAACCGCGTCGCCGCCCGCGATGCGCCGAATCATCTCACCCGGTGCCACGACCGAGAACCAGAGCTCGCGTCCCAGCGCCTGCCGCAGTGCGGCCATCGTGGACTCGTCCTCGGCGGAGAACGCGTTGGGCCCAACCGGGTGGCTGTGCGCGATCTCGACCAGCGCCGCACGCCGGGACCAGATCGCCTCCCAGCGCGCCCGCGAGTCGGGCAGGGCGATGGGCGACACCGACGCGTCGCTCCAGAGCACCGCGTCGTTCTCGCCGATGAGGAAGCAGACCTCTCGCATGCGTCAGTCCCAGTGCCGGGTGATCACCAGCCGGCCGTGCTCGATCGCCTCGCGAATCACGCTGGGCAGGCTCTCCAACGTGACCATCGAGTCCGCGCCGGCGAGGCACACGCCCGAGTCGACGACCTGCAGGCTCTCGTCGTGGACGATGGAGATGAAGGTCTCGCCCATGAAGTCCCAGGTGACCTCGACCTGGTGGCCGCTGAGCTGTCGCGTGCGTCGCATGCGCGCGCCCGCATCCTGCAGCGCGGCCTCGGCGCGCTCATCGAACGACGCGAACCGCCGCGGTCGGCGAAAGATCTCCGGCACGCGCACGTTGGGGCCGGCCGTCGGCATCGGCCGCGCCGCGAGCATCGCCTGGTACGCGCGTCGCTCGGCGTCGAGACGTCGCAGCACGCGCTCGGCTTCGGGCACGCCGCCGTCCGCGATGGCGCCCACGTGCGGCTGCAGCTCGAGCGGGTGCGCAGGGAGCTGCAGCGTCCGTCCAACTTGGTCCGCGAGCGCGTACGCGAAGGCGCTCCGCAGCGGCGCCGGAACACCCTTGAGCTCCGCGAGCGTGCGCCCATCTTCGAGCGCACGCCGCACGTCTTCCTCGATGCCGCTCTCGAACTCGAGCCCATCGAAGATCAGCGCGCCGCCGTGCCAGCGACGCGCACTCGCGGGCGCAAAACGCGACGGTTGCTCTTCGGGCATCAGGTTCACGCGCTCGGCGCTCCCGCGATCGCCCACGAGCCGCGGCCCGAGCAGAAATCCACGCACGCGCGGGAGCTGCGAAAGGTCTGGCGCGTCGGTCGGATCCTTCGGCGTCGCGCGCCGGCCGCTCACGGAGAAACGCCACCAGCCCGGCGTGAGCTCGGCGTCGAGCCGCAAGCTGCGATCGGGCGCGTCGACGCGCAGGCCGCCCAGATACGGCAGCACCAGCTCCTGCGCGGCGCCGAGGTGCTTGCGAAAATCCACGGCGACTCAGCCGACCTTGAGCAGCGGCGTCTTCATCACGCGCTCCACCCAGCCCGACTGCGGCGCGCCCACGCCCGCGGCGATGGGCGCCTCGAGCAGCGTCGCGAGCACGCGCGGCACCTGGTACGGGTCGTCGAAGGTGTTGACCTGCACCTCGCTGAACGGCACGCGGAGCGTCCGCGCGCAGATGCGCACCGTGCTCCCGCGGCCGTTCGACACGCTCACCAACAGCGCCATCGCCGCCGGCGAATAGCCGAGCTGCGTGAACGCGCGCGCGAGCTGCTCGCCCGACTCGCCGGCCTCGTCGCCCACGACGATCACGATGAGCTTGGCCTCAGCGGGAATGCGCACGCCCGCATTGTGGAAGGCCTGGAGCGCCGCCGCGTGCACGGTGCCTCCCGCGGCCTTGATGGAGGCGAGCATGTGCGCCACGGCCGCGCGGTTGGCGGCCTTGGGCACGAGCACGGTGCCCATGGTGTCGAAGCTGGCGATGTGCACGCGCTCCGCGGGGAAGCCGGCGAGGATCTTGGTCAGCGCCTCCTTCGACTGCTCGATCGCGCCCTCCATCGAGCCCGACTTGTCGATGAGGAACATCACGCGCACCTCGGCCTCCTTGGTGGCCTCCTTCACGGCGGCGCGCGCGGCGTTGTCGCTGGCCTCCTCGAGCTTCTCCTTCAGCTCCTTGGAGCGGACGTTCTTCGCGATGTGTAGACCGCGCTGATCCGTCGAGCTGGCGATCGACTTCTCCCAGCGGGCGCGCACGTCCGGATCGGCCATGAGGCCGAGCTCCTCGAGCGTGGGCGTGAGCATGCGCAGGTCGCGATCGCTCAGCGACGGCAGCAGCGCCACGAGAATGGCCGGCGTGAGCCCGAGCTCCTTGGGCAGACGGCCGACGGCGTCCTTGTAGCTCAGCCGCTGCTCGACGATCGCCTCACAGATCTCGGCCTCACTCAGCCCGTCGAAGCGATCGCGCTTCTCGAGCTTGAGCGCCGTCAGTCCGACGGTGCGGTGACCGCCTGCCGACTGCTTCTGCTTCCAGCCGAGGATGGCGAAGAACTTGTCGCTCTCGGGCTTGTAGCCGGCCTTGCGCGCGATCTTCTTGATCGTCTCCTTGAAGCCCGCCTTCACCAGGCCCTCGAGCATGGCCGGGTTCTTCTCGCGGAGCTGGAGCCACTTGGTGGCCGCGCGCTTCCAGCGGCCGAGCGGCGCCTTGCGCGACGCGGGATCGCCGAAGCCCGCCCGCTTGTTCATGGCGGCGATGTCGCTGGTCTCGAGCAGCTCGGCCACGCGCAGCACGGCCTTGGGCGTGAGCATGCGCGTCGACTTGCGCTCGTAGTGGAGCAGCATCGCCTCCCCAATGGCCCGATAGTCGTCGTCGTAGAACGCGACCTCACCGCCGTCCTTCACCGGCTGGCCCGAGCGCTGCTGCACGAGCATGAGCGCGGCGCAGGCGACCTTGAGGTCGCGCCAGTCGGTCTGGGTGAGCGCGTAGCTCGCGAAGTGGGCGAAGAGCGTGGCGTTGAGCGCGTAGATCTCGAGCAGCCGCGCGTAGAGCTGCGTCGCCGCAGGCACGAACAGTCCCGGACGACACGCGCGCGCGCCGCGCGGGAGCTGCGCCGCGCCGCCCGAGCGCCCGCGAACTTGCGGGTGCCAGACGCCGTTCAGGTCGTAGCCGGGCCGGTTGTGCCAGAGGTGCGCCGAGCTGCTGAGCACCAGGTCGAGCAGCTTCTCGGCGGGGCCCATCTGGGCCTCGGGGAGCGGGGCGTTCGTGCGCGTGGTCATGCGTTCCCTCCGCAGGGTGGGAAGTATCGGAGGTCGGACGGCAGAAAAAAAGGGCGCGCTCGACCCGGTCAGGGGAGCACGCCGCCAAAAACATCGCGCCCGAGTGGCGAAGCCGCGAATTGCACGATCCGTAGTCGTGTGCCGGATCCAACCGGCGGTTCGTCTCCACAGCGAGCGGAGACGGAGGGATTCGAACCCCCAAGCCCTTGCGGGCCGTGGCTTGTATGGCCTTACCGGCCGGACGCGAAAATCGAAACGATTTGGTTAAGCGAAATGAGCTACGCCCGAGTGTGGAAGCCGTACTTTTTTAGCGTCTGCTCTCCCGTTGAGCTACGCGCCCCTGGATGGACGCGGGCGGAGTCGAACCGCCGACAGGACGTTGAGTTGGGCTTGTTTGGCCTCCAAGGCCGGACGCAGAAGTTTGAAAGGGTTTGGTTACACGAATGAGGGTGCGCCCGAGTGTGGAAGCCGTTCTTTTAAGCACGCGCTCTGCCGCTGAGCTACACGCCGGTGAGTCGGCGTGGACGGAGTCGAACCGCCTTCCTCGTGCTCCCGTTGGCTTGTTTGGCCTCCAAGGCCGGACGCAAAATTGAAAACGTTTGGTTAAGAAAAGAAGGTGCCCGAGTGGTGAGGCCGCTCTTGTGGTTCCCCGAACCCGGGGAGACGGAGGGAATCGAACCCTGAGCCTTGCGGCCCTGCCAAGTGCGTGTAGGACCTCTCCTGCCGGACACCAAGTTGCTGTGGACCGTGCTGCCCGTCCGCATGCCCGCCTTGACGCTGCTCGCGCACGCGCCTGACACCGGTTGACCGACCAACCAGAAACGAGGAACCAGGAACCAGGAACCACTGAATTTTTTCCTGTCAGGCTCGCTCGCCGCCCAGCGTCAGGCGGCCGATGCGAGAGGAACTTCAGACCGCCGCGCAGGACGCGCCTTCGTGCTACGGTCTGGCGCCCCAGGGCCCGGACGTTAGCCCGCTTCAAGGTTCGTCCAACCCGCGGTTCCCTGCTTCCTCGCTCGCATGCCCCTCCTCGACCTCCAAGACGAAGAGCTCTTCGCCGAGATCAGCCGCAAGCGCGCGGCCGGCGAGGACGTGCGCGCCGAGGTTGGCGAGCTCGTCCGGCGCTGGCGTCAGCCTGCCGCCGCCGTCATCCGCAAGATCCAAAAGAGCTACATGCGCGGCTCGCCCGACGACGAGGGCGACATCTTCCAAGAGGCCGTCGCCAAGTTCATCGCCAAGGGGCTCGACCAGTTCCGCGGCCAGAGCATCGAGAACCCGGGCACGGCTGCGGCGCCCATGGCGTTCTTCCTTCGCATCGTCAAGCACGTCGCGATTGATCGCTATCGGCGGCAGCGCGAGCACCTCGCGCCCGACCGCGGCGACGAAGAGCGTGAAGAGGAGCCGCACGAGGTGGAGCGCGGCGTCCATGCGGCGCGGCGCCGTGAAGAGCAAGGTGAAGCGAGCGAGCTCTATTGGGCCGCATTTCACCGGCTGGAGCAGGAGCATCCCAACGAAGCCAAGGCATGGGACCTGTACCGCCACCAGGACGTCGAGGATCACAACGAATGCGCACGCATACTCGGAATAACCGTGGCCAACTCGTACAAGCGCGTGAGCCGCGCGCAGGCGTACCTGCGGGCGTACCTGCTCGAGTTGATGGACGCGCAGCGATGACTCGCTTCATTTGCTCGGAGCAGCAGTCGTGAGCACGCCCGACTTCGAGGCCCTGGCGAAGAAGCTGGCGGGCGCCAAGCACACCCGTGAACGCAGCGCGGTGGCGGGCGAGATTCTGGGGGCAGCGGGGGCGCTGATTCGCGGGGGGCAGCAGGCAGCAGATGGGCCGCTGAAGGGGTTGAGTCGCGACGACGTCGAGGGCTGGCTCTCCGTCGTCGATGCCGAGGCGCTGAAGGCTGACTTGCAGCGCGGGGCCGAAGCAGCGTTCGAGGCGGTTCTCGCCGAGAGCGAATCCGAAGCGAAGGAGTTCCAAGCCTGGGCGCTGGAGGCCCTGCACGGCCGCGACACGCTCGAGGCCGCGCTGGTGGGCCTGGCTGCCTGGGAGGCGGCCACGGGTTCGCTGGGTGAAGCAGGAAAGCGACTTCGCGAGCGGCTCGCGGAGAAGCTCGCGCGCGTGGACGCCCAGGGTGCTGCGCTCTCGCGCCGGCTGGTGGGCATCAACGCCGCGCGCCGCGCTGCCCGCGACAGGCTCGCGCCGCAGTATCGCGAGCGCGCCTGGTGGTTCTCCTCGCGCGCCGAGTGCGATGACCTCGCGGCGCTCTGGAAATCGACGGACGCCGGCAAGGCCTCGGCGCACTGTCCCGCGTGCGCGCGCGATCGCGACAACGCCAAGCTCGCCGAGCGGCCCCCAGGGGCCTGCGCCACCGAGGACGAGCTCTGGAAGCTCGACTCCGACGAGATGCCCACCGCTCGCCGCCGCCTTCTGGAGAAGCACGCCCGGGCCTGCCCCGAGTGCGCGCTGGCGCTCCAGGCGGTGGCGGTGCCGCTCTTCGACGCGCCCGAGACGCCCTCGTCGCCCGAGCTGGGGCGACCCACGTCGGCGCCGCCGGAGGTCGTGGCGAGCCGCCCCGAGTTCAAGGTGCTGCGATTTCGCGGTCCCAACGCCCGACTGGTCGTCGAGCCTGCGGGGGGACAAAGACTCCTCGCCGCGGCGCTGAAGGTGGGCTCGGCCTCCGCGTCGATCGCCGGGCAGTCTGTCGGGAGCGCGCTCGAGTGCGACCTGAAGGGCGTCGCGGGAAAACGCGGGACGCTCCGGGTGGAGCTTCCGGGCGGCCGCAGCGTGGATGTCGACGTCGACATTTGACGATTTGGTTATGTCCCTGCGCGCCGGTGCTCGATGCCCAGGTTGACGAAGCCGATGAAGATCAGCATCGCCGCGGCCACGAAGACCAGCCAGGCGAACCAGGGCGCGGCCACGCCCGCGGTGCCCAGGGCGTAGACCCAGAGCACGCCCAGGCCAATTCCAATCAGCAGCACGAACCAGCTCATGGGCACCTCTTTGCGCACGGTGGGGCTCGGCGTCGCGCTGGGGCAAGGGCCCGCGAGCGGGTAGGCTGGCGCCGGCATTCCGGGAGGCCAGGTGGCTGCGCTCTTCGAGACCGACGTCCACACCGCGCTGCGCGCGCAGGCTCGCCGCTTCGCGGAGAGCGAGATCGCGCCGCACGCGCGCAAGTGGGAGGAGGATGAGATCTTCCCGCGCGAGCTCTACGGCAAGTTCGCAGAGCTCGGCTTGCTCGGCGTGGGCTATCCCGAAACGGTGGGCGGCTCCGGCGGCGACATCACCCACGTGCTCGCGGTGGCCGAAGAGCTGATCATCCATGGCAAGTGCGTGGGCGCGGTGGTCGGCGTGGGCAGCCACGGCATCGCGCTGCCGCCCATCGTGCGACATGGGAGCGCGGCGCAGATCGACCGCTTCGTGAAGCCGGTCTTGCGCGGCGAGAAGATCGCGGCGCTGGGCATCACCGAGCCGGGCGCAGGCAGCGACGTGGCCGGTATCACCACCCGCGCGCGCCGCGAGGGCGACTTCTACATCATCGACGGGGCCAAGACGTTCATCACCTCCGGCACGCGCGCCGACGTCGTCACCTGCGCGGTGCGCACCGGCGGCCCGGGCCACGGCGGCATCTCGCTGCTGGTGGTGGAGAAGGGCGCGCCCGGCTTCAGCGTGAGCAAGAAGCTCGACAAGCTCGGCTGGCGCGCGAGCGACACCGCGGAGCTCGTCTTCGAAAACGCGCGCGTGCCTGCCGCGAACCTCATCGGCGAGGAGAACGCGGGCTTCGGGTACATCGTCACCAACTTCGTCGACGAGCGATTGCTGCTCGCGGGCAACTGCGTGGCCATCGCGGAGCTCGCGTACCGCGAGGCGGTTCACTACGCGAAGGAGCGGAGCGCGTTCGGCAAGTCGCTGATGGGCTTTCAGGTGACGCGGCACAAGCTCGCGGAGATGGCCACGCGCCTCGCGGCCGCGCGGGCGCTCACAAACGAGGTCATTCAGCGGCACATGGCGGGCGAGGTCTGCTTTTCGCTCGCGGCCATGGCCAAGAACACCGCCACGGACATGTGCAGCTTCGTCACCGACGCGGCCGTGCAGCTCCACGGCGGCATGGGCTACATGCGCGAGAGCGTGGTCGAGCGGCTCTTCCGCGACGCGCGCCTCTATCCGATTGGAGGCGGCACGCGAGAGATCATGAACGAGATCATCGCCAAGGCCGAGGGGTACTGATGTCACGCCCACTCGTACTCGCCGCCTTCCTGATGGCCCTGGCGGCCTGCGAAGAGGGAAAGCTCGCGCAGCAGCCTTCGAGCGCAGCCCCCGCGGCGAATCCTCCGACGAACGCGGCGCCCGACGCGGGCATCCCGGACGCGGGCGACTTCCGTGCGACGCGAGCGCGCATCGACAACTCACAAGTACTAAGCGGCGACTACGGCCCGCACATCCGGCGCACGGAGACCACCCAGGTCATCAAGGGCACCAACGAGAGCGCGCCGAGCCCCAAGTCAAAGTGAGACCGATCGGTTGACCGATCAGTCCACTTCCACCAGGAAGAACTTGTTGGAGCTCTTGTCCACGATGCGCATGTGGTACTTGTCGCCGAGGATCTGGCGCAGGTTGTTGAACCGCGCCTGCTCCACGATCACGTACTCCGGCCCGGGCTGACCCACGAACTGCAGCAGGTGCTGCGCGTCGTTGATCTCCTTGATGGTGTCGCGGCCGTAGAAGGTCTCGCCGCGCCAGCCCGCGCCCAGGATGAAGCCGGTGATGGGCTCGTTGGGCAGCCGCTCCTTGTAGAGCGCCCAGAACTCGTCGCGCTGGCTCCAGTGGTGGCTCATCGCGCGCCAGAAGAACCAGCTGCACCAGACGGCGAGCACCACCGCGAGCACGCCGAAGCTCGCGAAGAGCCAGCCCTTGGCGCGCCAGAGCAGCGCCACCAGGATGCCCGCGCCGCCCAGGACGCAGATCCACCCGAAGACCTCGGGGTGGTCGTAACCGAAGGGGTAGGGCCGCGTGTAGTTGTAGACGAAGAGATCCGTGAAGTGCTTGAGGCCCGAGTGCGGTCCCTGGTCCTCGTGCCAGACGTAGAGCCCATTGGCGATGAGCACGAAGATGCACAGGCCCACCAGCACCGGAAACCAGTGCTTCTCGAGGCCGTCCTTCCAGAGGCGGTCCACGTAGAGCGCCACCAGGAACGCCATCGCTGGCAGCGCCGGGAAGATGTAGTGGTGGAACTTGGTGCCCGAGAGCGTGAAGAGCGTGAACAGCGCCGCGGCCCAGCCACCAAAGAACAACGTGGCGCGCGTCTGCGGGTCGTTCTTGCTGCGATCCACGCGACCGAGCGCGAGCACCGCGCCCGGCAAGAGCGCGATCCAGGGGAAGAAGCCCCAGCCGAGCTGCTCGATGAAGTAGGTGAACGTCCAGCCCGGGGTGGTGGTGTGCACCTGGGCGAAGAAGCGGTCGATGTTGTCGTGGACGAGCCGGGGGCCAAAGCTCACGAACTCGTCGTCGCGGCCGTAGAAGTTGAGCATCGCGGCGTACCAGGGGCCGCAGATGGCGAGGAACAAGCCCGCGCCGGGCAAGAGCCGCGCGCGCTTGAGCAGGTTCCAGTCACCCGAGAGCACCAGGTAGGTGAAGATCACCAGGCCCGGCAGCGCGATGCCCAGCGACTCCTTGGCGAGCGCGGCGAACGCGGCGAACGCGTACATCACGTACCACCACACGGGGTTCGCGGGGCCGCTCGGCTGATCGCCGGCCTTGCCCGGACGCTGCGTGAGCTCAGCGATGAGGAACGCGCCCAGCGCGATCTCCAGGCACGCCACGAGCGGCATGTCCTCCATGCACTGGCGCGCGAGGAAGAAGTAGAACGGGCTGGTCACCAGCACGAACGCGGTGAGGAACGACAGGCGCCGGCCGAAGATGCGGCGCACGGCGAGCGAGAGCACCAGCACGCCGGCAATCGCCAGCAGCGCCACGGGCAGGCGCATGGCCCACTCGACATAGGTCGGCAGCGGCTGGTGGATGGGGTTGTCGTTGACCCCCACGATGTTCATGCCCACTGACATCATCCACATCAGCAGCACGGGCTTGCTGAAGAAGTAGGCGTTCTCCCAGTAGGGGAAGACGTAGTCGTGGCGCCAGATCATCTCGCGCGCCACTTCGCCGTAGTGCGGCTCCCATGGATCCCAGAGGCCGACGGCGCCGAGCCAGGGGATGAAGAGCAGCGCCGCGAGGACGCCGATGACCCAGAGGTCGCGGGCCTCGTCGGTCTTGGCGAACGATTTGACGAAGCTCTGGAGGGTGGCGTCGAGCGAGGCCGGGAAGATGCGCCGGCTGTCCTCGGCGTCAGGGGTCTTGTCGAGCGTGGGGGAAGTCATGGGTGCCCGTGCGCGTGCGAACGAAGGCCGTGGCCATAGCACAGAAGGCAACGGATCGCGCGCGTTGTCGCGCTGCCAAACGCCGGGGCGCCCTGGGCATTCCTGCGATGTGGAGGGGGCGCAGAGATGCTCGAAAGAAACGTCGAGCGCTCCGCCGCTTGCCTCTTCCGCAGGCCTCGCGTTCCCGGAATGGACCCCCACGCGACGGCGGTTTGAAGCCACCGATCGCCATGCGAATCGCGCTGCTCGCAACCCTGGCTGCTGCGGCCCTCGTGGGTGCCCCTGCGCCGTCGACCTCGCCGCCCGACGGGCCGCCGCTCGGTGCGCAGCCGGCCAAGCTCGCGCTTTCGCGACTGCCGCGGCTGCCGTTGCCCCACTTCCCTCGCGGACTGCCCAAGGTGCCGCACGGCGGAATTCCCAAGTTCCCGCGCATCGACCAGCTCAGCGAGCGCACCGCCGACGGCCACAAGAGCGAGAACGCGGGCATGAACTGCATCCCCGCGTCGCTGGCGGCCGGGCTCGAGTACCTCACGGGCAAGCCGTACACCGCCGACCAGGTGAAGGAGGCCGTGTACGGCCGCGAGTACGTGGGGCCCACGCAGATCTATCGGTACCTCGCGTTCGTGAAGTCGCAGGGCGTGGAGATGAAGCCGGTGCTCTCGCGCGATTCCAAGGTGCTCGTGGGCCAGCTGCACAAGCTGCTGGAGGAGGGCACGCCCGCGGTGATCAGCATTCCGGGCGAGGTGGGCAGCGTGCCTGCGGACCCGCTGCATCCGACCGGGCTCACGCACGTGGTGATCGCCGCCGGTGTCGACGCGGATGGGAACATCGAAGTGATGAACCCCTGGGGCGGACGATGGGTCGCCGGCGATGACGCGTATTGGGCGTCGCGGATTTGTTACGGCGAGCTGTGGCCGATGAGGCTGCAGTCGGCGGCGAGGCCGTTGCGGAGCTCGGTTGTTCAGAAGCTCGGCGCGACGACGATCACTGCGGTTGCGCCAGTGCGCTGAGCGCGCGCGTCCCGCACCGACGCTGGTCGCCGGCCCACTTGAGCTCGGCGGGGTTCCTCATGGCGAGAGCCACGTACACGTCACAACCCCGTCGCTGATCACGCATGCTCCACTGGGCGCTTGGTCACACACGCCTGCGCTCGAGTTGAAGCACGCGCACGTCGGGTTCGTGTCGCACGACTGGTCTTCGATGCATGCAAACGTCGTCGTAGTGGTCATACCCGGACCCCCCAACGTCTGTTCGACGCAGAATTGACTCGAATTGCATGTTCCGGCGTCCGCACACTGCAATCCAAGTACAGCTCCTCCGTCGACGGCTCCGCCCGACGTCGTACCCGTGTTCGCGGACGACCCAGAGGCACCTCCGCTGCCCGAGGTGACGCCAGATCCGGAGCTGCCTCCCGGGCGTAGTCCCGCGTGCTGTTGAAAAGGAGGTGGCGGTCACCCCCGCCCTGAT
>JAFEBB010000064.1 GCA_018266075.1 Deltaproteobacteria bacterium
TGCTTCGGGGCACCGCAGTCGGTGCCGAGACATTCGGGGTTGTCCGAGCCGGCGTAGGCGCTCTTCGAGACGCCCAGGCCCGCGCAGATGATCGCTGCGGCCAAGAGGGAAATACGTGCCTTCATAGGGACGCTCCTTGCGTGCTGCAGGGCCCAAGAGCAAACGTCGGGCCAACGCTGATCCGGCCGAAAAACGCCTGATGCGGCCAGTCTATCGGATTCCAGTGGGGTCTGTACCCCACGAAAGTGGGGGTCAAACCCCCCAGATCGGCGGCGGGTGAGGGGTGCGTACTCCCCTCCCAGATCTCCAACCGATCATTTCCAAAGGCGAACAGGGGGCTGGCCCAAATCCCAATGTCATGGGTAGGCTGCTTGCAACTGGCCGACACCCTCCAACTGGGCCCGCGCGCGAGCCGTGCGACAGTGCAGCCGGGCCCCAACCTCTTGGATGCCATGCGCAAACTCCTCATTCTGACGGCGCCGCTGCTGGCGGTGCTCTGGGGCTGCTCGGGAAACAGCAAGTGCACTCCCCCGCCGGACGGCGGCGTTTGCGTCATCGTTGGCAACGGCCAGGATGCAGGACACGACGCGGGTCCGTCCTTGTTCCAGACCACCGATCTGACGATCCCTGAGATCGGCGGCGGCGAAGCGGTGGTGGCGGCGATGAGCCCCACCGGCCGGATCGGCATTGCCTACTACGGCGACACCAGCTCCACCAACCGCAACATCGAGTACGTGGAGTACGACCTCACCACGGGCCAGCAGCTGCACGCGAACACGATCGCCACCGGCTACGACCGCGTGAGCGATCTCGCCATCACCTGGAGCGACGCGGGCGCGAGCTCGAGCGCGTACGTCGCATTCCTCGGCAACGACCCCAACGTGAACGAGGCCATCGAGACCAATGGCGGCGACGGCGGCGTGTTCTGGCACCAGAGCGACGTGGGCCTGGCCACCATCGACTCCAACGGCAACATGACCCTCGACTTCCCCGCGCACAACGGCTTCGACGCCACCAACCCCTGCGGCGATCCCGTCGACGATCGCGACAGCCCGGTCATCGGCCTCTCGCCCGCGCTCGCGTGGGACGGAAACCAGCTGGTGATCATGTTCCGCAACGTCCACGCCGGCCAGTTCCCCATCCAGGACTACGGCAAGAGCAGCCTGGGCGCGGTGAGCGGCACGCCCGGCAACCCCGGCACCTGGACGCAGGTGAACGCGATCTGCGGCTCGGACAACGGCGGCAGCTTCGTCTCGGTGGGAATCGGCGAGGGCACCAGCTTCGCCGTCAACAACGGCGTGGGCGTGGCTGCCACCGGCGCCCAGTCGGACATCGACGGCATCATCTCCGGGCTCTACACCGTGCAGTACTCGCAGGGCGCGTGGACCGGCAAGCAGGCGCTCTTCACCAACCCGCCGCTCGCCAACGAGGACAGCATCGGCCCGCGCATCGTGGCCGACAGCACCGTCGGCTTCGGTCTGGCGTGGGCGGACATGAGCACGTCCAAGGTCTACTACTCGAGCTCGAGCGACGGTCAGAACTGGGCGCCCTACACCGAAGCCTACGGCGCGGGCACCGGCGGCTGGTATCCCAGCCTCGCCTTCGACGTGAACCACCTGCCCGCACTGGCCTTCTACGTCTGCTCCCAGGAGCCGGGCGTGAACCAGGGCAGCTGCCCGCCGGCAGAAGACGAGCTCCGCTTGGCCAACTACAAGCCCAACGGCCACTGGCCGTCGGTCACGATCGACAGCGAGGGCGGCTACTACCCCACCCTCATGTACAACGGCGGCCAGGCCGTGGTGGTGTACCGCACGCTCGCGGGCGGCATCCGCATCGCCATGCAGGTGCAGTGATGAAGGCTCGCTCGGCCCGGCTCGCAGCCCGGGCGCTCTTCTGCGCGGGCGCGCTCGCGGTCTTCGGCTCGTGCGGCGGCCCGAACCTCTCGGGCAGCGTGGGGCAGTACTTCTCGCTCGACTTCGATCGCCAGGAGATCCTGCGCGACGACAACGCCTTCCAGGTCACCTACTTCCACGACGGCCAGGACCAGGTGGACGTGGTGGTGCGCATCACCGTGGTGACCACCGGCTACGACTTCAAGCCGGGCCACAGCTTCGATCTCTCCGGCGAGTACGCGCCCGGGCACCCGCGCGCGGTGGTGACCCACGCGGCCGGCGGCGAGCCCAGCCGCCAGCTCCCGCCCATCAAGCACGGCTCGCTGACCTTGAGCTCCGGCGGCCAGCCCGGCCAGGACACCAAAGGCACCTTCAGCTGCAGCTTCGAAATGGAAGGCGGCGACTTCGGCCAGGGCACCGACGTGAACGGCACCTTCGAGACCACCACCACCGACGCCACCCCCGACGGTGGCCTGTGAGCTACTGCTGCGTGGTGGGGTTCTGCTCCGTGACGGTGACGTCGAGCAGGTACGTGCAGGTCGCGTCCGAGTCGAGGATGATCAGGTGATCGCCCCCTTGCGAGACATCCTGCCCGCGCTTGAAGGGCGTGCCGGCCTCGTTCTGGCTCTCGGCGAAGAATGTCTTCCCGTCGGCGTCGATGCGGTACTGTACGCCGCAGCCCGGCTCGAAGAAGGTGATCGAGGTGTCGGTGCCCTGCGCCTCGGCGTTGTCGACCAGCAGGGCCACGTCGATGTGGGCCGGGCCCAGGGTGTGGACGATGAACTGGCTCTTCCCGGGAAGATTTCCCTTCACGTAGCTGCCGTTGTCGAGGCGGCAGCCCGCGAACGTGTCGCAGACGGGCCAGTTGGCGCCGCACGAATCGGGAATTCGCGAGCCCACGAACTCGTCCTGCGGGCTGGTGCTGCACGAGCCGAGGGCGATGGCTCCGAAGAGCAAAGCGAGCTTGAATCTCATGATTGGCCGAAACGATAGCAAAGGACTCCACGGAGAACACATGCGCAAGCTGGCTACGACTTTCTTCGCACTCGCAATGGCAGTCTTGTCGGGCTGCAGCGGCAGCAAGACCACCGACGGCGGCGGCACCACGGGCACGCAGCTCCTGCCCGGCATCCACCTCCAGACCGACCGCACCGCGCTGCTCTTCGGCCAGGACTACGGCAACGCCTCGCTGCTCGGCACGGCGCCCGCCAACACGCTGCAGCTCATCAACGCGGGCGACACCGCGGTGCACATCTCGGCGATCGCCATCGTGGCCGGCACCGCGCCGGACGGCGGCGAGGCCCAGGACGTGAGCGCCTTCACCCTCAACGCGCCCGCGCTGCCCGACACCATCCAGGGCGGCGGCACGGACTTCGTGCAGGTGATCTTCAACGCCACCGCGGTGGGCCGCTACCAGGCGATCTTGCAGATCACCTCGGACGATCCCACCAACGGCACGCTCAAGATCCTGCTCTCGGGTGACTGCGTGACGCCGACGGTGGCCATCGAGCAGTACACCGACGCCACCGGGCACATCGTCCAGGGCAGCAGCACCGACCTCACCGCCACCGCGGTGACCCTCGTGCCCACCGGCAGCACCTTCAACGACGGCGGCACGGCGTACACCACCGGCTACGGCAACGCGCAGATCTGGTTCGCGGATACGGGCACCTACCAGCTCCACTTCGACCAGGCCTCGCTGATCCAGGACGCGGGCACGGACTCGCCCTTCCTCATCTGCACCAACACCATTCAGGGCACCAACGTGGGCTGCCAGAACGTGGGCCCCATCCCCGACACGCTCTCGGCCGCCTACGAGGACGGCGGCATCTTCGTCACGAGCTACGCCGACGGCGGCTCCACACCCGACCTGGCGCGCCTGCAGATCATCTTCGACCCCGCCGTGCCCGGCACCTACACCGGCCACGTGCTCGTGCACAGCACGGCCACCAACACCCCGGATATCGTCCTCACGGTGACCGGCACGGCCACCCCGTGATCCAGCGCGGATCCGGCGGCGGGTTGCGCCCACCGCCGGATCTCGCGTAGCAACTTCTCCATGCGCGCGTTGGTGACCAGCCTGGCGTTTGCCTGCGTCGTCGCGGGCTGCGACAGCACTGGCCTCTGGAGCGCGCCCCGCGACCACGAGGACGGCACCTCCGCCGCGAGCGGCAGCTCGATCGGATCCAACTCCACGGGCGGCAGCGGCGGCCACGGCTCGACGAGCGGCTCCACGACGAGCGGCTCGAGCGGCACCACCACCGGGACCACCGACACCGGCAGCACGAGCTCGAGCGGCACCACCGGCACCACCACGAGCACGACCACCAGTAGCACCGGGACCACGGGCCTCCAGACCGTCGCCGAGGTGGACGTGATGGGCACGGTGAACCTGGGCAGCAGCAACACCTCGACCTACGACCTGGCCATCGCCACCAACGGCACGCTCTACGCCAGCGACTGCGGCGACAACGCGATCATCACCTTCGCGGGTGGCAACGGCACCCTCTTCGCGGGCGGAACCGGCCTCCCCGGGCACCACGACGGCCAGGGCACAAGCGCCGCGCTCGCGTGCCCCTACGGAATGGTCTTCATCAACAACACGCTCTACGTGATGGATAGTGGCGACGGCAGCGAGTACAGCTACCTCCGGAGCGTGGACGGCGCAGCCAACGTGGGCTCGGTTTGCGGCAATGGACAGGACTCGAGCGCGGTGAACGGCACCTGCGCCAACGCACAGTTCAGCGACCCCAAGGGCATCGCCGTCGACGGCGCCGGCAACATCTACGTGGCCGACGACGGCGCAAACACGGTGCGCCGCATCGAGCACGACTTCTCCTCGGTGAGCACCTGGGCGGGCTCGGGCAGCCACGCGCTGACCAACGGCCAGGGTCTCCAGGCGGCGTTCGACGGCCCCACGGCTCTGGCCGTGGACGCGAGCGGCGACGTCTTCGTGGCCGACTACACCAACAACGCCATCCGCAAGATCGACCCCAACCGCAACGTGACCACCTTCGCGACAGCTCCGGGCGCGGGATTCGCATTCATGGGCGTCGCGGTGGATGCGAGCGGGAACGTCTACGCCTCGGACGAGAACCTCGGCCACATCCTGCGCTGGAGCCCGGACGGCACGCTCACCGCCGAGATCACCGACTCCGCGATCTCGAACCCGTCGTGCATGAAGATCGGCCCGGACGGCAAGCTCTGGGTGGCCGACATCTCGAACGGGATCTTGAAGATCTCGTTCTAGCCGAGCTTCTTCTTAACAATCTCGTTAATGAGCTGCGGGTTGCCCTTGCCGCCCAGGGCCTTCATGGCCTGGCCGACGAAGAAGCCGAGCAGCTTGGCGTTGCCAGCCTTGTACTTGGCCACGTTCTCCGCGTTCGCGGCGATGACGGCGTCCACGGCCTTCTCGATTGCGCCGGTGTCCGAGACCTGCGCCAGGCCCTTGCGCGCCACGATCTCCTTGGGCGACTCGCCGCTCTCCACCCACTCCGCGAAGACCTGCTTGCCCGTGCCGCCGCTGATGGTTCCCGCGTCGACGAGCCCCAGCAGCTCCACGAAGCCCTCGGGCGTAACCTTCAAGCTCGAGAGCCCGCCCGCGCGATCCTTCAGCACGCGCAGCAGCTCGCCCATGAACCAGTTCGCGAGCTTCTTGGCGTCGGGGTAGCGCGCGGCGCAGGCGTCGAAGAGCTCCGCCACCGCGCGATCCGCCACCAGCACGTGCGCGTCGTACGCGGGGAGCCCGAGCTCATCGATATATCTCGTTGCTTTCGCTGCAGGCAGCTCGGGCAGGCGCGCGCGCTCGCGGTCGATGAGCGCGGGCTCGAGGGTGAGCGGCAAGAGGTCCGGCTCGGGGAAGTAGCGGTAGTCGTGCGCCTCTTCCTTGCTGCGAAGCGAGCGCGTCTCGTTCAGATCGGGATCGTAGAGCCGCGTCTCCTGCGAGACCTGTCCGCCGCCCTCGATGAGCTCCACCTGCCGGGCAATTTCATAGTCGATTGCCTTCTGCAGGAAGCGGAACGAGTTGAGGTTCTTGATCTCGCAGCGCGTGCCGTACTTCTCGGCGCCGCGGCGCATCACGCTCACGTTGGCGTCGCAGCGGAGCGAGCCCTCCTCGAGGTTGCCGTCGTTCACGCCGATCCAGACCAGCAGATCACGCAGCGTCTTCAAGTAGTGCGCCGCCTCTTCCGAGGAGCGCAGATCCGGCTCGCTCACGATCTCCATGAGCGGCGTGCAGGCGCGGTTGAAGTCCACCAGGCTCGCGCGCGCGTCCGCATCGTGGACGCTCTTGCCCGCATCCTCCTCCATGTGGATGCGCAAGATGCGGATCGTCTTGCCTTCGATCTCCAGCTTGCCGTGCTCGCAGATGGGCTGCTCGTACTGACTAATTTGATAGCCCTTGGGCAGGTCCGGGTAGAAGTAGTTTTTGCGCGCCCAGATCGACGTCTGCTTCACGTCGCAACCGAGCGCGAGCCCGGTGCGCACCGTGAGCTCGACGACCTGTCGGTTGAGCACCGGCAGCGCGCCCGGCAATCCCATGCAAACCGGGCAGGTGTGCGCATTGGGCTCGGCGCCGAAGGCCGTGGAGCAGCCGCAGAAGATCTTGCTCCGGGTGGTGAGCTGGGCGTGCACCTCGAGCCCGATCACCGGTTGGAAGTCGCGAATGCTCATGCGACCTCCGGCGGCTTGCGGGCGGCCCAGTCGTGCTCGCGCTCGTACGCGCGCGCGACGCGCAACAGCGTGGCCTCGTCCCAGGGCTTGCCGAGGAGCTGCAGGCCGATTGGCAGGCCGCTCGCGGTGAAGCCGCAGGGAAGGCTCATTCCTGGCAGGCTCGCGAGGTTGCACGAGAGCGTGAAGATGTCGTTGAGGTACATCTGGATCGGGTCCGACATCTTCTCGCCGATCTTGAACGCGGCCGTCGGCGAGGTCGGCGTGACGATGGCGTCGACCTTCTCGAATGCGGCGTCGAAGTCGCGGCGGATGAGCGTGCGGACCTTCTGCGCGCGCAGGTAGTACGCGTCGTAGTAGCCCGCGGAGAGCGCGTACGTTCCGAGCATGATCCGGCGCTTCACCTCGGCGCCGAAGCCCTCGTCGCGCGTGCGCGCGTACATGTCCAGCAGGCCCTTGGGATCGGCCGTGCGGTGGCCGTACTTCACGCCGTCGTAGCGCGCGAGGTTCGACGAGGCCTCCGCAGTCGCAATTAAATAGTAACAACTGACCGCATACTGAGTATGCGGCAGGCTCACCTCCACGATCGTCGCGCCGAGCTTCTCGTACTCGGCGATGGCCGCGCGCACCGCGCGCTCCACCTCGGCGTCCATGCCGGGAACGAAATACTCGCGCGGCACGCCGAGCTTCATGCCCTTCACGCCTGCCTCGAGCTGCTCGGAGAAGTTGGGCACCGAGCGGCGCGAGCTGGTCGAGTCGCAGGGATCGTCGCCGGCGATGACCTGCAGCATCGCCGCGCAATCCGCCGTCGTGCGAGCCAGCGGTCCCACCTGATCCAGCGAGCTCGCGAAGGCCACCACGCCGTAGCGCGACACGCGGCCGTACGTCGGCTTGAGGCCCACCACGCCACAGAGCGCGGCCGGCTGGCGAATGGAGCCGCCGGTGTCCGTGCCCAGCGCGCCCGCGCAGAGTCGCGCCGCCACCGCCGCGCTCGAGCCGCCGGAGCTGCCGCCCGGCGTGCGCGACACATCCCACGGATTGAAGGTCGGCCCGAACGCGGAGTTCTCGGTCGAGCTGCCCATGGCGAACTCGTCGAGGTTGAGCTTGCCGAGGAGCACCGCGCCCGCGGCCTTGAGGCGCTTCACCACCGTGGCGTCGTAGGGCGAGACGTATCCCTTCAGGATCTTCGAGCCCGCGGTGGTCTCGGTGCCCTCCTGGTTGAAGAGGTCCTTGAGCGCCACGGGAATGCCGTCGAGCGGCCCGCGCTTCTGGCCTGCGCGGAGGCGCGCGTCGGCGGCGTCGGCCATGGCCAGCGCGCCCGCGCGATCCACGTGCAGGTACGCGCGGATCCTGGGATCCACCTTCTCCACGCGCGCCAGCTGCGCTTCCGTGGCTTCGCGCGATGTAACCTTTTTGTTATCGAGCTGCGACGCCAGCTCGAGCAGGCTCAGGTCGGTGGGCGACATGGCTCACTCGATGATCTTGGGCACGGCCACGGCCGTCCCCACGTGCGCCGGCGCGTTGGCCACGGCCTTCTCCGCGCCGAGGCCGGGCACCACCTCGTCCTCGCGAAACCGGGTGGGCTCCTGCGAGGCGTGGGTCATGGCCGGCACGTTCGACACGTCGAGCGCCTGGAGCTGCGCCACGTGCCCGAGGATGGCGGAGAGCTGCTCGCCGAGCGCGCGCTCCTCGGCCTCCGACAGGTGCAGCCGGGCCAGCTTGGCCACGTGCCGCACCTCTTCGAGCCCGAGCTTCACGCTCACTTGCCCTTGTGGTGCTCTTCGGGGCGGATCCAGTTGATGATCGCCTCGACCACCGCGTGCTGCTTGGCCTGGCTCTGCCTGTGGAGCTCCTCGGCCGCCTCGGGGGGGACGAAGGCGCCGCCGCAGTTGAAGCAGCGGAGCAGGGTCACGCCCTTGAAGCTGGGGAGCTTCTTCATCTCCAGGCCGCAGTTGGGGCAGCGGTTGGAGAACTGGGCCTTGGCCTCGGCCTGGCCCTTCTCGCCGAGCTGCTTCATCTGCTCGTGGTGCAGCTTGCGCAGCTTCTCCACCGATTCCTTAGCGAAGTACTCGTCCTCGTTGTGGCTGGTCATGCGCCCCTCGAAAAGGTCAGTCCGAAAGCGACTTGATGCTGTTCCGTGCCGCGGGAATGTTCTCGTCGTCCGGGTGGTCGTCGATGAACTTCTTGTACTGCTTGATGGCTTCGGCCTTCTTGCCTTCTTTCTTGAGCACCTCGGCCAGGCCGATCTCCGCGTCGGCGAAGCGGCCGGAGATGCCCAGGGCCTTGCGGAAGGCCTGCTCGGCCTCGCTGTTGCGGTCGAGGTCGAAGAGGGCCTGGCCCTTGCCGCTCCAGGCCTCGGCGCTGCCGGGATCGAGCTCGATGGCGGCGGCGTAGGCCTCGAAGGCCTTCTCCGGCTTCTCGCGCTTCTCATAGGCCGCGCCCATGGCCATCCAGCCCTCGAAGCTCTTGGGCTTGTAGGCCGCGACCACCGCGCCGCCGGTCGTGGCCGGCTTGACCGCGCCGGTGGTGCCCGTGGTCCCCGTCGCTCCGGTGCTGCTGCCGCCGCCCGTGGAGCCCGCAGCGGTGCTGCCGGTGCCGCTCGTGGTCGTGCTGCCCGCGCCAGAGCTGCCTGCGGTGGCGGTGCTGCCGGTCGTCGACGCAGGCGCGCCCGCATCGGCGACCGCGCCCGTGGATCCGGATCCGGATCCGGTCGTGCCCGCGGCGGCGGCGGGGACGGCGACGCCGGTGGTCGCGGTCGGCGCGATGGCGGTGGGCGTGCCGGTGGTGGACGTGGTCGTCGTGGCTGCGAGGGGGCTTGCGGTCGTGCCCGCGGCGACGACGTTGGTCGGCGTGGGGTTCGCGGCCTGCTGCTGGGGCAGGATCTTGAAGTAGTAGACCGCCGCGCCGCCGCCGCCCGCGAGCAGCGCGCCCACCAGGATCCAGATGCCGGGCCCGCGCGAGGGCTTGATGGCCTGGAGATCTTCCTCGTAGGCCTCGGCGCGATCCGAGCCGGGGCTGGCCATCCACTCCGGGTTCTCCTGCTTCAGCCGCGTGGGCGAATTGCCCAGCTCGTAGTTGCCGCTCATCGTCCGCGGCTGGGGCTGCGGGCCCGGGTTCACGAAAGTCGGGTTGAGCGTGGGCTGCGGGCCGGAGCGGATCTGCTCCTCGAGGAGCGAGACGCGGTTGGCCTGGTCCACCACCATGAAGAAGCCGGCCAGCTCGGGGATGTCGCCGAGGCGCTTCCAGTTGTCGCCGGTGAGGGAGATCTCGTCGTCGCGGCTCACCTTGCGCTCGACGATCCACTTCTGCAGCGTGGTCAGCTCGCGGCAGGTGAAGACGTTGCCGTGCGGCTGGCGGATCTTCCACTCGCGCACGCGGTCGATGGCCGCGGCGTCGGGGGAGAACTCGTCGCTGCGGGGCTGCGGGGCTGTGGGCGCCGGCGCAAGGCGCTTCTTCACCTTGAACACGAACCCACAGGTGGTGCACTTCACCGTGACGCCCGCCTCGGTGACCTTGGCGTCGTCGAACTCGTACTCGGTGAGGCACTTCTCGCAGCGGACGTCCATGCGGTCCTGGCACTCTAGGACCCGGCCGAATGGCCAGCAAGCCATTCCCGGCCGGGTGTCCGGCGGGCTTCATGCCCGCCTGGCTGCTCAGCGGCCGACCGAATTCGGGTCGGGGATCTGGTTCTGGTCGTGGCCGATGACCGAGCTGTTGCGGCTGTTGTCGATCTGGTTGTCGGGCGAGTCCGCGCCCATGGAGTAGGTGTCCTTGCAGCGGCCGAATTGCTTGCAGTTCTGCGCCTCGATGATGCGCTTCATGTACGCGTTCGGGTCGTCTTTCTTCGGGGCGGCGGGCGCGGGCTTGGGCTGCGGCTTGGGTTGCGGCTCGGGCTCGGGCGGCGCGTCCGCAGCCTCGGGCATGGACGGCTCGGGCGGCGGCGCCGGGTTGATGTCCACCCGGAACAGGTGACCGTCGAAGTCGATCTTCATCATCTGGCCGTCGATGCGGGTGAAGGCCACCGCTTCGCCCTCGGGCGTGAGCGCGGGCTTGGGCCCGGGCAGGTCGCCCACGCCGTGCAACCACACCAGCTTGCCGCTCGTGGGAGCGAGACCCGTGTTGCCGCTGAAGGCCTGCTCCGCGGTGACCTCCGAGACGCGTTCGCCCACCCGGGAGAGCTCTGCCACCGGCAGCTCCTGCCAGCGAGCGCCCTCGACGGCCGGGTGAAGGGTGAGCACCCGCCGGCCGTCCGGCGCGACGAAGAAGAGGTCGTCGCGCGTGCCCAGGCAGCGCTTCGACGTCCACACCACCTGCCGGGTGCGCTCGCTGTACCAGCTCAGCTCGCACGTGCCCGGCGGCGAGCCAGGCTTCTGGGAGAGCTTGCCCGCAGCGCCCGGCGCTTCGATCTCCCAGCGGAAGGCATCAGCGGTCGGTGCGGCGGGTGCCTGAGTTGGCGCAGCAACGGCCAGAGCCGGTGCAGGAATGGGCTTCGGAGCGGGTGCGGGCTCGGAAGGGATGACGGAGGGCGGCTCGGGCGGCAGATCGACCACGGGTAGCGGCTCATTTGCGTTCGCGTCCGACGTGCTCCGCGTGCACCCTGGCGCCAGCGCGAGCAGCGCGAGAATCGGCCAGCGCTTCATGGGCTCCCCCGCGAACGACTTCCGAAATTAGCACGAGCGGTTTGGCCCGATCGCGGGTCGCGGGTCGTGGGTCGTGGGTCGTTCGGCGTGGCCAGCTAGGGAACGCCCACGATCACCCGTGCGCGCCCAGCCATGGGCAGCTCGACCTCTTCCACCTTCATGCCACGCTCCTTCGCGAGCTCGGCCAGGTGCCGCATCCAGGGCTTGTAGGGCATGGAGTTGTCGCTGCAGCAGGGCACCACCGCGAACGGGATGTGGTGCTTGGCGGCGTACTCGATGATCACCCGGGTGGCGCCGTCGGGGTGCATGCCCACGACGAGCTCCGCCTCGCACGGCTCCTCGAGGGAGAACTCGCGCTCGGCGAAGGTCACGGGCAGGTGCTTGTGGCGCCGATCGAAGGTCGTCACCTGGCGGCCCAGCGCGGTGAGCGCCTCGTTGAGCTTTCCCATGCCGCCGGCGATGTCGAAGATGCGCGGCGCCGCGAAGCGATCGCACAGGAATCGGGCGAAGAGCTCGAAGCGGCGCTTGTCGGCCATGGCCGCAAGATATCCACAGATCTGATCCGAAAAATTGACCGTCGATCGCCCGCCTCTAAGCTCAAAGCATCCCCGGGCAGCACGGAGGCAGCTTCATGAGCACGCGTGGCATGGCGGCGCGCAAAGGCGTTCTCGACAGTCAGGATGTAGCGCCACGTGGCACTACCAAGCCGGCCGGTAAGAAGCTCAAGGCCGTCAAGGGCAGCAAGACCGCGAAGGCCGCCCGTGCTTCGGCGCCGAGCGCGCACCCGCACCTGCGCCGCGGCGTGATGGCCGTGCTCGTGCTCGCCTTCGCCCTCGCCACGTCGCTCGCCGTCCTCAGCTTCCACGGCGGCAAGCCCAGCGCGAACCTGATCGGCCGAATGGGCCACTCGCTGGCCGCGACCCTCTTCGACGCCGTCGGCATCTGCGCCTTCCTGGTGCCCTTCCCGCTCTTCTCGCTCGGTGCGTCGCTGGCCACCCCGGATCCCGCGCGCCGCCACTGGGCCCGCGGCCTGGCGCTGACCATCCTCGCGCTCTCGGGCGCGTGCCTCGCGCACCTCGTCATCGGCATGCACCCCGGCCAGGAGTACCCGCCCGGCGGCTGGATCGGCATCCACCTCGGCAGCGTGCTGGAGCTGAACCTCGGCTTCTGGGGCGCGGCCATCGCCATCAGCGCCATCGGCGCGAGCGCGCTGGTGGTGGCCACCGACGGCTGGCTGGTGCGCGCCGGCGTCGCCGTCGGCCGCTTCAGCAAGGTGATGGGCGAGAAGTTCGGCGTGCTCGCGTGGCAGAAGACGCGCGAGGCCGCCGTCGCGTTCCAGGCCGCGCAGGAAGAGCGCAAGAAGCAGCGCGCCGAAGAGGCCGCGTACATGGCCCAGCTCCTCGCCGAGGAAGAGCGCGCCGAGGCCGAGGCCGAAGCAGAAGAGGCCGCGCGCGAGGCGCAGGAGGCCGCCGACGAGGCCGACGAGCTGGCCGACGTCTCCGACAAGAACCGCGGGCTGGTCGAGGCGCACGCCGAGGGCGATCGCGACGAGGCGGACTTCGAGGGCGAGTCGGGCAAGCGCAAGAAGCGCGGCGCGCCCGACGCGGATCCGGCCTGGGCCACGACCCTGCCGCCCACGCCCGCCGACGACGCCAAGGTCAAGGGCAAGAAGGGCGAGAAGGCCGAGCCCGCTATTGCGGCGGAGCCGGAGAAGAGCCCGCTGCCCAAGATCGTGATGGGCAACAAGAAGGGCGAGGTGAAGGAAGTGCCCTTCGATGAAGGCGACGTCGAGGTGCTGGCCACGGCCAACCCCGACGAGGTGCTCAAGACCTCGCTGCCGCCGCAGCCCGCGAAGAAGTCAAAGAAGGGCGAGAAGGCCGTCGAGGCGAAGGCCGAAGAGGCGAAGCCGGCCGAGGCCGCGCCGCTGCCGGTGGTCGTGCCGCCGCCCGCGGAGGCCAGCCCCCAGCCCCCAGCCCCCAGCCCCCAGGCTTCTCAGCCGCAGATCGGTGGTCTGCCGGCGATCATCGAGCGCCCCAAGATCGAGAAGGTGAAGAAGAAGCAGGGCGAGTTCGTGATGGCCGACGGCGTGACGAGCTTCAAGCTCCCGCCCGTCGACGCGCTCGAGATCCCCGAGGAGAAGAAGGCGCTCCGCCTCGACAAGGAGGTCTTCTTCGCCACCGCCGAGAAGCTGCGCCTCAAGCTCAAGGACTTCGGCATCGAGGGCGAGGTGAAGGAGATCCACCCCGGCCCGGTGGTCACGATGTACGAGTTCGTGCCCGGCCCGGGCATCAAGATCTCCAAGATCGCCTCGCTCGCGGATGACCTCGCGATGGCCATGGAAGCGCTGCGCGTGCGCATCGTCGCGCCCATCCCCGGCAAGGGCTCGGTGGGCATCGAGGTGCCCAACAAGGAGCGCGAGACCGTCTACCTGCGCGAGATCGTGGAGAGCGAGAAGTACGTCAACTCGGGCTCGAAGCTCACGATGTGCCTGGGCAAGAACATCGAGGGCGTGCCCTTCGTGATGGACCTCGCCAAGGCGCCGCACCTGCTGATGGCCGGCACCACCGGCTCCGGCAAGAGCGTGAGCGTCAACTCGATGATCACCTCGATCCTCCTCAAGGCCACGCCCGAGGAGGTCCGCTTCATCATGGTGGACCCGAAGATGCTCGAGCTCAGCATCTACGAGGGCATTCCGCACCTGCTGCTGCCGGTGGTCACCGACTCCAAGAAGGCCGCGCTCGCGCTGCGCTGGGCGGTGGAGGAGATGGAGCGCCGCTACCAGCTCATGAGCGACGTGGGCGTGCGAAACCTCGCCGGCTACAACAAGCTGGTCGAGAACGGCACGCTGCCGGTGAAGGAAGCGCCCAAGCCCGACGCGAAGATCGTCGTGGACATGAGCGATGGCTCCACCTCGCTCGAGCAGCCCGAGGTCGCCGAGGCCGACAAGCCCGAGCCGCCCAAGAAGCTGCCGTACATCGTGGTCATCATCGACGAGCTCGCCGATCTGATGATGGTCGCCAGCCGCGAGGTGGAGACGTACATCGCCCGCCTGGCGCAGATGGCCCGCGCCGCCGGCATCCACCTCATGGTCGCCACCCAGCGCCCGTCGACGGACGTGGTCACCGGCGTGATCAAGGCGAACTTCCCCAGCCGCATCTCCTTCATGCTGCGCAGCAAGCCTGACTCGATGACCATCCTCGGTCAGACCGGCGCCGAAGCGCTGCTCGGCATGGGCGACATGCTCGTGCAGCCGCCCACCGACGCCCACGTGCTCCGCGTGCACGGCGCGTACGTGAGCGAGACGGAGATCAAGAAGATCGTCGACCACCTCAAGGCGCAGGGAAAGCCCATCTACGACGAGTCGATCCTCAAGCCGCGCGAGGAGGAAGGCGCGGGCGGCGACGGCGGCGGCGAGGACGACGAGCTCAGCGACGAGCTCTACGACCAGGCGCTGGCCATCGTGGGCGAGATGCGCGACGTGTCGATCAGCATCCTCCAGCGCAAGCTGCGCATCGGCTACAACCGCTCGGCGCGCATGATCGAGCGCATGGAGCGCGACGGCGTGGTCGGCCCCGCCGATGGCTCGAAGCCCCGCAAGGTCCTCATCCGTCCCGTCGGCCAGATGCCCGGCACAGGAGCCATGGAATGACGCGCGCGATCCTCATCGTGTTGGCTGCGCTGGCGTGCGGCTGTCCCGAGCACACCGCGAGCAAGCTGGAGCTCTCGACCAAGAGCGAGCAGCCCGTGGCGCAGAACGTGGTGGCCACGCGCGGGTGCGCGAGCGTGCACCTGCGGCGGCCGGCGACGCACGTTCGCGTCCGGGCGTGATCCGAGTGTGGGTGAAGTCGGTCTGTGAGAGGCGCTTCCCAGCGCCGACTACAGCTGTTCTCAGAACTCCCGCAGCGACTTGCACGTCGCCTCGAGGCGCTCCGCAACCGCGAGCCCCGACGCCGTCCCGGTGCAGTCGTACGCCCGCGAGCCCGCGCGCACGCGCGTGTCCACGGTGAAGCTCTCCACCCGCTCGTTGCCGGCCGGCTCGTCGTGCTGCACCAGCACGGTGAACGTGCCGTCGCCGGCCTTCTCGTCCTTGCGCAGCTCCGCGTGCTCCCCTGGCACCGACGCCCGCGTGGCGAGGCGGAGCACGTCGTCGTGCGGCGGGCTCTGGGCGTCGACCTCTTCGAGATCGAAGATCAGCTCCGGCTTCAGCGAGGTCACGTTCACCCGCCGCGGCAGGCCCGGCCCGGAGAGGTCTTCGACCTGAGCGCCCGGCGGCAGCGGCGCGGCCACCGGCAGCGGCGTGAGCTGGCGCAGCTCGCCCGAGGGCGGCTTCGACGAGGGCGCGCCGCGCGTGCAGCCCGCCAGCGTCATCGAGATGAGGAGAAGCTTCTTTCGCATGGTGCACCCGGCTTCGGACGCGAGCGCGTCCGGGAGGGCAACGCGGCTTCCACGGCGACTGTGAAAACAATGTGACCGTCGACACGTCCCCTCGACGCGGACCTGAAAATATGTTCAGATCTCCCAATCCCAGGGAGGACGCATGTCGAGCCACGTTTCGCCCCCGCTGCAGGCGCTGCTGGAGCTGTTTGAGGCCGAGTTGGAGAAGGTGAAGTTCCCGAGCGTCGATGGCGACGCGCTGCAGCAGGCCGCAGAGAAGGTCGACGAGGCCGCCGCCGAGGTGGCGCGCGCGGAGGAGGCGCTGGAGGCGGCGCGGGTGCAGCGCAGCGAGGCCGATGAGGCGCTGCTGGGCCTGGCCCAGCGCGCGCTCGCGTACGCCAAGGTCTACGCCGAGGACCAGCCCGACCTCGCCGCCAAGCTCGACGCGCTCGCCCTGCCCCGCTCGCCCCGCAAGCCACGCATCGAGGCCAAGCCCGACGGCGAGACCGCCGCGACGCCGCCCCGCCGCCGGCGCCGCACGGCCGAGCCGACGGCAAACGCCCTGCTCTTCGACGGCGACGTGGCCGGCGCGGTGACGCGGGTTGAATAGTTTTGGATAGAGTGCGGCACGTGCCGCGCGCCAAGTCCGCCATGTCGAGCCTGACTGCCTTGTCGGAGAGCTACCTGCGCGAGGGCGCGTCCGTCCCCGACGAGGTCCTCGCGGCGCTGCACGCCGACCCACGCGCGGGCGCCCGCAAATTGGCCGAGCGCATCGAGGCCCGCCGGCGCGCCAACCGCGCCGAGGGCCAGCGGCTGCGACATTTGCTGCGGTTCGAGACCGAGCTCTACGAGCAGGGCTACACGCGCATCGCCGGGACGGACGAAGTGGGCATGGGGCCGCTGGCGGGCCCGGTCGTCGCGGCCGCGGTGATTCTCCCGCGCGACTTCCGGCCGAAGGGCCTCAACGACTCCAAGCAGCTGGACGAGGGCGAGCACGAGCGGCTCTGCGCCGAGGTCAAAGAGGCTGCGGTGGCCTGGTCCATCGGCCAGGTGGATCACGAGGAGATCGACCGCATCAACATCTACCGGGCGGGGCTGCTGGCGATGAAGCGCGCGGTCGAGGGCTTGAAGGTGAAGCCCGACTACCTCCTCCTCGACGCGCGGACGCTCCGCGACGTGCGCCTGCCCCAGCGCGGGATCATCAAGGGCGACGCGCGCTCGCTGACGATCGCCGCGGCTTCCGTCGTCGCCAAGTACACCCGCGACCGCCTGATGAAGAAGATGGACGAGCGCTATCCCGGCTACGGCTTCGCGCAGCACAAGGGCTACTCCGTGCCCGAGCACTGGGAGGCGCTGAAGAAGCTCGGTCCGTGTCCGATTCATCGGCGCTCGTTCGCGCCGGTCCGTGAGGCGCTCGCGCCCAACCATCCGGACGCGCCCGTGAAGCAGAAGCAGCTCGCGCTCTTCGCGGAGAAGGCCAGCCGGTGACGCACGCCGTCCTCTTCGACCGCCGCGGCAAGCCCACGCTCGATTGGGCCCAGGCCACGCGAAACCTCGCGCGCGCCGACGCGGAGCTGGGCTCGCTCATCAAGCAAGTCGGGCCGTTCGCGATGTCGCCTCGGCCGCTGACCAGCGTCTACGAGGCGCTCGGGACGGCGATCCTTCGCCAGCAAGTCTCGGGCGCCGCCGCCGACTCCATCCACCGCAAGCTCAACGCCCAGTACGACGCGAAGCGCTTCCCCGCCGCCGAGCAGATCGCGCGCGCGACCGCCGAGGAGTTGCGAAAGGCCGGCGTGTCCGGATCGAAGGCGCGCTCGCTCATCGAGCTGGCGCAGAAGACGGCTGCGGGCGAGGTGCCGGAACCCAAGGCGCTGCACCTGCTGCACGACGACGCGATCATGGACGCGCTCGTCGTCCACCGCGGCATCGGCCGCTGGACGGTGGAGATGCTGCTCATGTTCCGCATGGGCCGGCCCGACGTGTTCCCCGTCGACGACTACGGCGTGAAGAAGGGCTTTCAGCTCACCTTCGGCATGAAGAAGCTGCCCCACAAGACGACCATGCTCCGACGCGCCGAGCGCTGGCGCCCCTTCCGGACCATCGCCGCCTGGTACATGTGGCGCGCGTGCGAGCTCTGACCGAACTAAGCTGGTTCGTCATGTCCGCGGATCACGACATCTCGCTGCTCCTGGGCTCGCTCGGCTACGGCACGCCCGAGGACAAGGCCCGCGCGCGCGGCGAGCTCGAAGCCAAGGGCCTCACGCGTCCGGGCAAGCTGCGCATCAGCGACGAGAAGCTCGGCGCCGTGAAGGACGCGCTGTCGGTCCGCTTCGCCGTGCTCTGCGGAAATCCCGTCTGCGAGCAGGCCGCGGCGCGCGGACGCGAGGTGGTGCGCGCCATTCCGCAGTCGATGTGCGAGCACTGCGGCGGCAGCGACAACAAGAAGGCCTTCCTGAGGCTCGAGGCGCTCGCCCACAAGTGCGGCGTCACCAAGTTCGTCATCGTGGGCGGCTCGCCGAGCGTGCGCGAGGAGCTGCGCGCGCAGGCTCCCTCGCGCTGGCAGATGCGGCTCATCGACGGCACCGAGCGCCGCACCGCCCGCGACGCCCAGGCCGATCTCGACTGGGCCGACCTGATCATGGTCTGGGGCGGCAGCGAGCTCGACCACAAGGTCTCGCGGCTCTACACCGACGCCGCCGGTCCCGCGCGGCGCAAGGTGGTGCAGCTCGCGCGCCGGGGAATCGCCGCGCTGCTCAATGCGGCCGCCGATCACCTCGAGCCTTGAACGACGGCGGACCGAGCGCGTCGAGCTCATAGCCGTGCGGATACGAGCGCGCGGCCTTGTGGTCGAAGAACGCGCTCACCGTTCGCGGCTTCGTTCGGCGCACCAGCTGGCCGCGCCGACGCAGGAGCTCCCGCACCAGCCGCTGCTCGCCGGGTTCGGGCTTGGGGAAGCCGAGCGCCGCGCGGACGTCGTCGTCGAGCAGCGCGTGCACCGAACGCCGCACGAAGGGCCGGAGCGCGGGCTTGAACCAGGCGCACCACATCTCGCGCGCCGCGCGCCCGACGCGAGACGACGCGGCCGTGCAACAAAAGTGTTCACGTTCGTAGCGCGCGCTCCAGTCGGCGAGCGCGTCGAAGGTTGCGGGCAGCTCGCGAATGCCCATGCGCGCGCCCACCTCGCGCCAGAAGCAGAACGCTGCGCGCCGCTCGTTCGGGCTGGTGGGACGCCAGCCGTACGCGTCGATCCAGCGCACCGGCTCGAGGACGAAGGTGGAGAGCACGTAGCGGAAGTCGTCGTTGGCGATGGGGTACGGCGCGTGGATGGCGTTGATGCGCGCCAGCGCCTGCGCGCCGGGACCCCGCTCGTAGCCGTGCTCGCAGAGGAGCGCGATGAGCAGCGCGGTATCGTCGTAGCGGCGCTGGGCGCGGTGCTGAAACTCGCCGGTGCGATCCAAAAGCTTCGCGATCGACGGCACACAGAACGTGCGCAGCAGCGCCATCTCCAGCGCGCGGTTCACGTCCCAGGGGAACTCGTAGCCGACGAACAGGTGGTAGATGCGCGCGTGATCGCGCTCGGGATCCAGCGATTCGATCTCGCGAAGCCGTTCCCAGCGATCCATCGCGTCCCCCGAGCGATGACGCCGAACCATCGCCCCATGCCAAGCCAGCGAGTCCGCGGGCCGCGGTCTCGCAACTCCACCGGCGGCGATGATTCGGCGCGCTACTCCTCATCGTTGCGCAACGCAGCCAGCACGTTGAAGTCCTCGAGCGTGCTGGTGTCGCCTTTCGGCGCCTGGCCCACGGCCACGTCGCGAAGCAGACGGCGCATGATCTTTCCCGAGCGCGTCTTCGGGAGCGCCTCGGCCCAGCGAACCTCATCGGGTCGAGCGAGCGCGCCGATCTCCTTGGTCACGTGCGCGCCGAGCTGCGCCTTGAGCTCTTCACTGGGAGTGAAGCCCTTCTTGAGGGTCACGAAGGCCACGATGGCCGTGCCCTTGAGCGCGTCGGGCTTTCCCACCACGGCGGCCTCGGCCACGTTCGCGTGCGAGACGAGCGCGCTCTCGATCTCCATCGTGCCCAATCGATGGCCCGCGACGTTGATCACGTCGTCGATGCGGCCGGCGATCCAGAAGTAGCCGTCGTGGTCGGTGCGGGCCCCGTCGCCGGTGAAGTACTTGCCGGGTACCTGGCTGAAGTACTGCTGCCGGAAGCGCTCGTCGTCGCCCCAGACGGTGCGCAGCATGCTCGGCCACGCCTCGCGGATGACCAGATACCCGCCCTGCCCTTGCGGCACGTGCTGGCCCTGGCGGTTCACGAGCTCGGCGTGGATGCCCGGCAGCGGGAGCGTCGCGGAGCCGGGCTTCGTGGGCACCGCGCCGGGCAAGGGCGAGATCATGATCCCGCCGGTCTCGGTCTGCCACCAGGTGTCGACGATGGGGCAGCGCCCGCCGCCCACGACGTTCCGATACCAAATCCACGCCTCGGGATTGATCGGCTCGCCCACGGAGCCGAGCAAGCGCAGCGAGGAGAGGTCGTGCTTCTTCACCGGCTCTTCGCCCAGGCGCATGAAGGCGCGGATGGCGGTGGGCGCGGTGTAGAGGATGCTGATGCCGTGCCGCTCGATCATGTCCCAGAAGCGATCCGGCGCGGGCGTGGTGGGCGCCCCCTCGTACATGAAGCTGGTGGCGCCATTCAGCAGCGGCCCGTACACGACGTAGCTGTGCCCGGTGACCCAGCCCACGTCGGCGGTGCACCAGTAGGTGTCCTCCTCGCGCAGATCGAAGACCCACTTGGTCGTGAGCCCAGCCCAGACCATGTAGCCACCGGTGGTGTGCAACACGCCCTTCGGCTTTCCGGTCGAGCCCGAGGTGTAGAGGATGAAGAGCGGGTGCTCGGCGTCGACCCACTCCACGCTGGGATCCGCGGGCGCGCGCGCGCAGAGCTCGTCCCAGCGCACGTCGCGGCCGGGCTGGAGCGAGAGCTCCTTCTTCAAGCGATCCACGACCACCACGTGCTTCACCGTGGGGCAGCTCTGGAGCGCCTCGTCGGCCATGGCCTTGAGCGGGACGACTTTCTCTTTCCGCCAGCCGCCGTCGGCGGTGATGAGCACGGTGGCGCCCGCGTCGTTCATGCGATCGCGCAGCGCCTCGGCCGAAAATCCGCCGAAGACCACCGAGTGGATCGCGCCGATGCGCGCGCACGCGAGCATGGCGATCGCCGCTTCGGGGATCAGCGGCAGGTAGATGCCCACGCGGTCGCCGGGCTTCACGCCCAGGCTCTTCAGGCCCGCGGCGAGCTTGCACACCTCGCGGTGGAGCTCGAAGTACGTCAGCGTTCGCCGGTCGCCGGGCTCGCCCTCCCAGATGATGGCCGCGCGGTTGCGGCGCGCGGTGGTGAGGTGGCGATCGAGGCAGTTGAAGCTGAGGTTGGTCTTGCCCTCGAGGAACCACTTCACGCTCGGGAGCTGGCCCTCGCGGACCTTCTTGAACGGCCGCTGCCAGTGGAACTGCGCGGCCTGCTCGGTCCAGAAGGCATCGGGATTCTTCTCGGCGTGCTCGCGCAGCTTGGCGAGCGCGTCCATGGAGCCGATCTGGGCGCGCTGCGAGAACGCGGGCTCGGGCGGGAAGACGCGGTGCTCCTGGAGAACGGTGTTGAGCGCGGCGTCGGACGTGGGGCTGGGGCTGCTCACGAGGCACCTCGGGCGGGGCGGTGATTGTCTATCCCGCGCGCGCGCCGCCACAAGTCACCGGCCTCGCAGATGCTCAGTTCTGCGGCGCCACCAGCGCGGCCTTGAAGCGCGTCACCAGCTGGCACGGGCTCCCCAGCTGCGCGCACGGGTCCGTCGCGGCCGGCCGGGCGAGGTCGTACGACACCGTGAGCTCGCCGATGAAGTGGTCGGCATCATCGATCGACGCGTCCATGTGCATCACCAACCGCTCCGAGGCGCACCCGCCGCCGATGCCCGGAACGGGCGCGGGCGCATCGAGCGCGGTGGCATCGGCGAGGAAGCCATCGGCCCTGCCGGTCTGCGCCGCCTTGAAGAAGCCCTGGAGGCGCGGGGCCTCGGGCACCGGTCGGCCCTGCACCGGGATGCTGAGGGTGAAGAACACCTCGGTGCCGGAGGTGGTGAGCTGGCCGCTCCAGAGCGCGCCGTTGGCTGCCGCGGGCGCGAGGCCGCAGGTGTCGATGACCGGCGCGCCGTCGGCGGTGAGGCTCCAGGCGCCGTTCTGCAGCTTCGGGCCGCAGCCCACGCACGCGAGCGCACAAAGTGCAACGAGCCCGGTCATCCCGGGCCCGCGCACGTGCTGCCGACGAATGTTGCGCTCGTTACGGCGAAGCATGGGCGGCTGAATTGTCGCCGCCGTCGCGCCGGATGACCAGCGTCTTCCGCCCGATGAGCTCGTCGTCCTCGCGGGCCACCACCGTGACCGCGTTGTTGCCTTCCTTGAGCTTGAAGTCGGTGGTGAAGGCGATCTTCTCGTCCGGCTTGTCGCCGGTGGAGCGGAAGAAGACCTTCTGGTCGTTCACGAAGATGTACAGGTCGCGCAGCTTGGCCGGATCGTAGGCGGTGCCGGTGAGCGTGAAGTGGTCGGCGGTGGTCTCGATGCCGCCCTTCGACGTGTCGGCGGTGACGGTCACCTGCGGCTCGTCGTGCTGGAACACGCGCTCCGCGTGGCCGGCCTTCTCGCCCTTCTTGTACTGGGGCGTGCCCACCTCGTGCGCCAGCGCCGCGGGCACGTAGCCGGTGCGGCCCTGCTCCCACTGCACGCGGTAGAAGTCGCCAATCCGCGCCTCGACGGGCAACACCTGACCGGCCTTGGCCATGGCGATTGCGGGCAGATCGCCGCGCGCGCCGGAGAGGATGGCCACCGGGCCGCCCGCTTCCGAAGGCGCCACCGCGCCGCGCGAGGCCTCGAGGGTGCCCAGCTTCACCGCGCCGGTCTTGGCCACCGACTTCGGGCCCGAGGGCGCCACCGGCAGCACCAGCCGATCGCCGAGGTACTCCTCCATCGGCTCATCGACGATCGCCATCTTCAGCGCGTAGGTGTCGCCCTGGTAGGCCTTCTTCACCGTGAGCGAGAAGGTGGCGGTCTTGGTCTCACCGGGCGCGAGCTCGCCGAGCTTGAAGCGGCCCTTGTCGATGAAGACGTTCTCGTCCGAATCATTCTTGATGCTGGCATAGGCGTCCTTGGCGATGCCGGTGCCGATGTTCTTCACGTCCACCTGCAGCGTCACCTGCTCGCCGGGGTTGGTGATGCCGTCGCCGTTGCAGGTGTCCTTGCACTGGTCGAGCACCTGGAGGCTGTAGGCGAACGCGGGCTTCTGCAGCTCGGCGAAGTTGAGGTCCGCCTTGAGGGGCTCGCTCGCGGGGCCCTGGTCGTCGACGACCTTGAAGGTCACGAAGTCGCGGCGCGAGTTGAGGTCCTTGGGCGTCTGGACGGGGATGGTCCAGGAGCGCTTCTCGTGCGGCGCGAGCTGGCCAATCACGAACTCGCGGCGGTCGAGGTAGGGGTTCTCGCTCTCGGTCCAGCCGCGGACGCGGAACGCGGGCGCGTCGCCGTCGTTGCGCACGGTGACGTTCATCTGCACGGTCTCGCCGGCCTTGTTCACCGCGGTGGCGGCGGGCGTGGCCTCGGCCACGAGCTTGCTCATGCCGTGCGGCCCCGGGCTCCAGTTCACGCCGAGCTGCCCCAGCGCGGCGGCGAGCTGCTCGCCCTGCTTCTGGTTCTGCTGGGCCATGAAGTTGCGCGCCTTCTCCACGATCTGGCGGCGGTCGTTCGACGGCGCGGCCAGCAAGAGGTCGTGGCTGAAGGTGACCTGGAAGTCCTGGAGCACCTTGTCGGTGTCCTCGGCCTCGGCGTCGGCCTCGGCGTCGTCCTCGTCGTCTGTCGAGCCGGCCGAGATGAGGTCCACGTCCTCGTGGCTGCCGCCCTTCTTGTCCTTGTCGGCCTTCTTGGGCTCGGCGCGCAGGTACTCGAGCGTGTAGGCCGGCTTGTCCTTGGGCACCACGTCCTCGCGCTTGGCGAAGGGCTTGGCGTCGGCCGGGTTGGTCAGGTGGTGCTCCAGATCCGCCTCGCCCATGGTCTTGCGGGGCGCGAAGACCTCGATGCGGTCCTTGGTGACCTTCGCCGCCTCGAGCTCCACGTCGGGCGTGATGCCCACTTCCTGGATCGAGACATCGCCCGGGGTGAGGTACTGGGCGATGGTGAGCTTGAGCGCGCTCTCGTCGGGGAAGTCGTAGAGCACCTGCACCGAGCCCTTGCCGAAGGTCTGTCGGCCCACGATCACCGCGCGGTTCAGGTTCTTGAGCGCGCCGGCCACGATCTCGCTGGCGCTCGCGGAGCCGGAGTTCACCAGCACCGCCAGAGGCAGGTCGGCCTCGGTGCCTTCGGCGTGCGCGCGCTTCACCTCGCGCATCTTGTCGCCGTAGCCCACGGTGGTGACGATGGTGCCCTCGCTCACGAAGAGATCGCTGACGCGAATCGCTTCTTCCAGCAGGCCGCCCGGGTTGCCGCGCAGGTCGAGCACCAGGCCCTTGAGCGCGCCGCCGTTCTTGGCCTTGAGCGCGTTGAGCTGGGCCTCGATGTCGCGGGCGGAGTTGCCCTGGAAGGTCTTGAGGCGGATGTAGCCCACGCCGTCGGGCAGGAGCTTCGACTCCACGCTCTCGATGGCGATGATGGCGCGGGTGAGCGCCATGGGCTTGGGCTCGGTGCCCGGCTTCTGGACGGTGATGGTGACCTTCGAGTCCGGCTTGCCGCGCAGGCGGCTGACGGCGTCGTTGAGGTCCATGTTGACCGTCGACTCCTCGCCGATCTTGGTGATGATGTCCTTGGGCTTGATGCCCGCGCGCGCCGCCGGGGTGTTCTTCAGGACTTTGACAACCGTGAGGTTGCTCTCCTTCATCTGGATGACGAAGCCCAGGCCGCCGAACTCGCCCTTGGTCTGGAGCTTCATCTCCTTGAAGTAATCGGGCTTGAGCAGGATGGAGTGCGGATCCAGCGTGGAGAGCATGCCGTTGATGGCGGCGTACTCGATCTCGCGCTGATCCTGGTCCTTGCTCACCAGGTGCTTGGAGATGAAGTCGAAGACGTCGCGCATGGTGAAGCTCATCTTCCAGAGCGAGTCGACCTGGCTGATGTCGAAGTCGCGGCTGGCGGAGCCCACGGTGACCTTGATGCTGTTGGACTTCTCGTCGCCCTCGACCATCACCTCGGCGACGGTCTTCTCCACGCCGTCGAGCGCGGCCACCAGCATGAGCTTGGGGTTCACGCGCTTGGGGTCGACGTAGCTGTCCTTGAGCTGGATCACCACGCGGTTGAAGATCTTGAGCGCGGCCAGGTCGTAGTGGGCCTTGGCGTCGGCGGCGTCGTCGGAGACGGACGCGTACGCGCGGGCGATGGGGCTGGGCAGCGAGTCACCGGCCAACAGGGCCCAGGAAGCGGCCAGCGCAACCAGCACCGCAGCGCGACGGAAAAAGCGAGGCATCAGCAGACTCCAAGACGGCGAGCGGCCGGCTGGCCCCCGCAGAAGGGACCTTCGACACGGCCAGTTTCGTAACGAGAGAACATGAAAGACCTGGCCCGGTCGTCTGGACGGCGGCCGAGCGAGGACCTGGGATCGATACTAAGCAGCGGTCATGGGTGCTTCAACAACGGTCGGAAATCGTTCTTCTTCCCGGACATCGCGGTCCCCGGCCCTTGCCAAAGGCTGACACCGCTGGTGCGTCCCGGGTTCATGCTTGGCGAGCGCCTACTTGGCGCGCTGCAGCGCGGCGGTGATCTCCTTGTCGCCGGGGCGCAAGGCAGCGGCCTTCTCGAGCGCTTTCTGGGCTGCCGGCTTGTCGCCGGCCTCGAGCTGGAGCAAGCCGAGGTGGAACCAGGCCTGGGCGTTCTTGGGGTCGCGGTCGGTGGCCTTTCCGTAGGCGGCCATGGCCGGCTGGCGCTTGCCCTGGCAGGCGAGGGCGTCGCCGAGGGTGGCCTGCAGGTCGGGGTTGCGTGGATCATCGGCGACGGCCGGGGCGACGATCTTCTCGGCATCGGCGCACTGCTTGGCGCGCACGAGCGCGTAGGCGTAGTCGGCGGCGACGTCCGGGTTCTGACTGGAGAGCGTGTAGGCCTGGGCCAGGTCCTTCACGGCCACGTCGGTCTTGCCCAGGAGCAGCGCGGAGGAGCCCGCCTCGCGCCAGGCCTCGGGCCGCTTGGGATCGGCGGCGATGCCCTTCTCGTACACCGAGAGCGCGCCTGCCGGGTCGTCGCGCAGGTCGTGGGTCATGCCCAGGAGCAGGAACGCCTGGTAGTTGTGCGGATCGAGCGCGACCGCCTGGTTGAGCTCGGCCTCGGCGTCCTTGGGCTTGTCCTGGCGCGAATAGGCGAGCCCGAGCAGGTAGTGGGCCTCGGCGTTCTTGGGGTCGCCCTTGAGCGCCTGCTGCAGCAGCGGGATGGCCTTGGCGTCCTGGCCGCGGCCCGAGTAGCCGCGCGCGACCTGGACCAGCTCGGCGGGGGTATCGGCGAACGCGACGGCTGCACACGCGAAGACAGAGACGAAAAGGGCAAGGCGCATGCCGGGCACGGTAGTTCCCGCACGCGCGCACGCGCAAGTCAGCCGACGTGCACCGCGACGATGCTGTCCAGCACCGAGCGCCACGCGTCCGGATCCGACACGCAGACCTCGAGGTACGCGGCGCCCACGCCCTCGGTGCGCGCGGTCTGGTGCACGGCGCGCAGACGCACCGGACGACCCGCGGCCGCATCGAGCGCCGGGATGCGCAGCTCGGTCCCGTCGGAAATCGCGTTCATGTCCACGGCGCAGGAGACGAAGGGAACGTCGCCGTCGAGAAAAGCTTCGAGCGTGCACAGCCGCCGCTCGCCGACGTCGATACTGCCCTCGTCGAGGGTGAACGTCCCGGCTTGCAGCTCGAGCGTGCGCCGGGCGACGAACGCGAGCTCTTCGTCGCCTTCGTCATCGCCGTCCTGCGGCTCGGGCTCGGGATTCTCGTGGCGCTCGCGCCGCGCCTCTTCCTCCTCCTCCATGTCCTCGACGTCCCGGGCCAGCGCGGGACGCGACATGGGAATCGGCGGCGGCACCGGGATCTGCGGCAGCAAGTCGAGCATCGCCATGGCCGACTCGTTGGCCCACGCGGTGGCGGCCTCGTCGGCGTGCGCTTCGGGTGGCGCTTCTTCGGCGGCGGCTTTCGACGCGCTCGCTTCGGCCTGGGTCTCGCCCTTGAGGAGCTTGTCGTACTCGGGTGCGATGCGTGCGTCGAAGTGGTCGGCGAAGTGCGCCATGCCCGTGCGCGCGGGCATGGTCATGTGCTGGCCGGGCTTGAGCACGCCGTCGACGGCCTTCTCAAGCACGGGCTTGGTCGGATCCGCGTCCGCGCCGGCGGGCTTGCGGGTCAGCGGCTGGATCGCGGGGTTGGGGCCACCACCGCGCACGGGTCCGACGGCCATGACCAGGATTATCGCGCCGGATTGCGGAAGGTGTCACCGCGCAGCAAAGGCGCGGTTTTCCTAGCCGCGAAGCTGATTCTTCAGGACCTTGCCGCGATCGCTTCGCGGCAGCGCGTCGATGAAGCGAACCTCGCGCGGGTACTTGTATGGCGCGAGGTTGGTCTTCACGTGGTCCTGGAGCGTCTTGGCGAGCGCGTCGTCGGCCTGGTGCTCGGGCTTCACCACGACGAACGCGCGCGGCTTGTCGAGGCCCTCGGCGTCCTTGAAGCCCACGACGGCCGCTTCCTTCACGGCCGGATGCGCGAGCAGGCAGTTCTCCACCTCGAGCGGGCTGAGCCACTTGCCGGCGACCTTGAGCATGTCGTCGCCGCGGCCGCAGAAGCGGAAGTAGCCCTTCTCGTCGACGGTGAACTTGTCCTGGCTCACGCACCACTCGCCGCGGAAAGTGCGCAGGCTGAGGTCGCGGTTGTGCCAGTACTCGATGGCGATGGATCCGCCGCGGACCCAGAGCGTGCCCACTTCGCCGCGGGGCAATTCGCGTCCGTCGTCGTCGCGCACCTGCGCTTCGTAGCCTTCGACCACGCGGCCGAGCGAGCCGAGCACCACGTCGCCGATGCGGTTGGTGACGAAGATGTGGAACATCTCCGCCGAGCCGATGCCGTCGAGGATCTCCACGCCCGTCTGCTGCTTCCAGCGCGTGTAGAGCTCCTCGGGCAGGGCCTCGCCGGCCGAGATCACGCAGCGCATCTGCTTCCAGTCGTCGCGCTTGAGGCCCGCGAAGTGCGTGAGCCCGTTCAAGCTGGTGGGCACGGTGATGAAGATGGTCGCCTTCTCGCGCGCCACGACCTCGCAGACCTTCTCCGGCGTGCCCTTCTCCTGGAACAACGCGACGGTCCCGCCCGCGCGGAACGGGAACAGCAGATTCGAGCCGAGCGCATAGCCGAACGCGAGCCGCGGCACGGAGACGCTCACGTCGCTCTCGCTGTAGCCGACGACGGGAAGCGCGTAGGTGAGCGCGTTGTACGCAAAGTCGCGCGCGCGGTGCACGGCGCCCTTGGGGAATCCGGTGGAGCCGCTGGTGAAGAGCCAGACCGCCGGATCGTCGCGGTGCGTGGGGTGTGTGGGGAACGGGCCGCGGTCGTCGTAGACGAGGTCGGTGTAGCTCGAGCCGGTGTCGCCCGCATCGCCGACGACGATCACCGCGGTCTGCTCATGCGCGCGGAGCTCGTCGAGCGTCTTGGCCGCGGCTTCGGACGCGATGACGACCTTCGCGCGCGTGTACTCGAGGTAGTAGCGGGCCTCTTCCGCGGAGACGTCGGGCGAGACCGCGCAGCACACGCCGCCCACGCGCTGCACCGCGAACCACGCGACCGCGAACTGGGGGATGTCGGGCAGCATCAAGAGCACGCGCTGCTCCGGCTGCACGTCGAGCTCCACCAACGCGTGCGCCAGCCGGTGCGAGTGATCCGCGATCTCGGCGTAGGTGTACTCGCGACCCTCGAAGCGGATGGCCACCTTGTTGGCGCGGCCCGCTTCCAGGTTGTGGTCCAGGAAGAAGCTGGCCAGGTTGAGCTGCTCGGGGATCTCGACGGCCATCGCACGCCTCCGCGCAAGGCCGCCTGCATACTTCAACCTGCCTTGACTTGTCGCCGGGTGCTGGCAAGAACCGCACGTGCCTTCCGCGTCACCAGCACCGCGCCTGAGCGACCGAACGTACCTGGCGCTCGCTGCGCTGCTCCTCGGCGCGCTCGTGCTTCTTGCGTACGAGAACGCGTGGCACGTGGGCTTCCTGCGCGACGCCGCGTACATCCTAGGCAAGGACCCGCGCATCGGCTCCGCGACGTGGGAGAACGTGCGGCTCGCGTTCGCGCAGGGCTACTGGTGGCCGAGCTTCCAGGCCGATCTCTACCGGCCCGCGACCACGCTGTCGTTCATGCTCGACGGCGCGCTGCTGGGCCACGTCGACGCGCCCGAGGGACACCACGCGGTGAACCTCGCGCTGCACTTCGCGAACGCGCTGTTGGTGCTGCTGATCGCGCGGCGACTGATGCCGGATTCGCGAGGGGTCGCGCTCATCGCTGCGGCGATCTTCGCTGCGCATCCGCTGGCCACCGAGGCCGTGACGTATCTGGTTGGGCGTTCCGACGAGCTCGCGGCGCTCGGGATTCTCGCGGGCTTGCTCTTTCATCTGCGCGGTTCGCGCGTGGGCGTCTTGCTCGCGTCGACGCTCGCCGCGTTCAGCAAAGAGAGCGGCGTGCTGCTCGTGGCGGTGCTGCTGCTCCACGACGCGCTCATTTCACGGCGCGCGAACCTCGCGAGCTGGCTCGCAGCCGCGATTCCGGCGATCGGCTTCGTGATCGCCCGGCTCGTGGCGTTGCGCGACTCGCCGTTCTTCGGCTGGCCGTTCGTGGACAACCCGCTCGTGGCCGCGACGCCCGTGCAGACCGTGCTCACCGCGAGCAAGGTCTTCCTGCACGGGCTGGGGCTGGCGATCTTTCCGCGCGCGCTCTCGGTGGACTACTCGTACGACGCGATTCCCGTCTTCGGCGCGGGCGGCGTCGAGGATGCGCTCTGCGTGATCGGGTTGATCGTCGCGATCGCGTTGGTCGTCGGTGCACTGCTGCTGAAGAAGCGCGCGCCCATTCCGGCCTTCGCGACGCTGCTGTTTCTCGGTTTGCTCGTGCCGACCTCGAGCGTGCTCTTCCCCATCGGCGCGATCTTCGCGGAGCGATTTCTGTACTTGCCGCTGGCGGCGTTCGCGCTCGCAGCGGCGTGGACGCTGGAGCACCTCACGCGCCTTCACGTGCGCGCGCCGGTTGCTATCGCCGCGGCGCTCACGCTCGCGTTCGCGATTCGCACGCACGCGCGCAACGACGACTGGCACGACGAGCTCTCGCTCTACCGCAGCGCCGCCGAGGCCACGCCGAACAGCTTCAAGGTCCACCGCGTGCTCGCCGGCCTGTACTGGAATCGGGGGCCCTCCGAGGAGAACGCCGACGCCGCCATCGCCGAGGGAAATCGCGCCCTGGCCATCCTCGAGGCGCGGCCGCTCTCGCTGGATCAACGCGACGGCTGGCTGGAGCTGGAGCTTGGCAGCTACGAGCGCGCCAAGGGCGAGTACCGCCGCGCGGCGCACGACGAGCCCGCGGCGCTCACGCACTTGCAGCGCTCGCTGACGCTGCTGGAGCGCGCAGCCGAGGTCGACGCGTTCGGCGCCCAGCGCGCCCGCGAGCAGAAGCTGGCCCACGGTGCGAAGCCCGACGAGGTGCGCGCCACGGCCAATCCACGCGTGCAGCTCGCCCTCTTCGAGACCGACATGGATCTGCAGAAACTGCCTGAGGCGGACCAGGCCGCCACGGCTGCGCGCGCTGCGATTCCGCTCTCACCCGAGCCGTATGTGGCCGCCGCGCGGCTGGATCTCGCGCAGGAAGATCTCGACGGCGCTGCGGTGGAGCTGGTGCAAGCGCTCATCCTCGATCGCCAGAGCCAGGCCGCATGGGGACCGCTGCACAGCGTCTACGCGGCGCTCGGGCACGAGGAGGCCATCACCAGCGCGTCGCAGGGCCCGACGCTGGATCCCAAGAACCCGCTGGTGCGACACCACCTGGATCGCGCGTGTAACGATTTGGTTAAGCAGCTCTCGGCCGCGCACGAGCTGGAGAGCGCGCGCGTGGTCTACGACCGCTGCGTGGAAGAGTTCGCGTGCGCGAAGGAGCAGCTCGGCGCGCGGCCTCAGTGATCCTTGCCGCTCGCGACCCACACGCAGATGCCGGTGAGCACGAACAGCCCAATCGCGACCTGGCGGTCGTTGTGGGTGACGCCGCCGCGCAGCGCCATGTGCTCGCAGGATGCGTCGCCCATGCAGTCGGAGGTGTCCTTGAGCTGAAGCCAGCGGCTGGTGAAGTGCAGGGCCGCGAGCCCCGAGCCCAGCGCGCACATGCCGAAGAAGATGCGCCGCATCTCAGGGCGTCATCAGCGGATCGAGCGGCTGCGCGTTGTTCTTCTCATCGTCGAGCGTGGGCTCGTTGCCGCGCTTGAACGCCTCGCGCACGCCCTCGCGGCCCTTGGCGAGCTTGCCCGTCTTGGGGTCGATGTTCGCCCAGACGATGTCCGCGCCCGGCGCCGGCTGGAACCACGGCTGCGGCACGCCCTCGAGCGCGTGCTTCATGTACTCGAGCCAGATCGGCAAGCTGGCGCGCGAGCCGGCTTCGTACTTGCCCATCGGGTCGTGCTTGTAGTCGTCGTAGCCGAGCCACACCGCCGTGAGCAGGTCGTGGGTGAAGCCCACGAACCAGGTGTCGTGCGAGTCGTTCGTCGTTCCGGTCTTGCCGGCCACGGGCTTGTTGAGCCGCGAAGCATTGGCGCCGGTGCCACCGGTGGCCACGTCGTGCAGCAGCCAGGTGGTGAGGAACGCGGTCTCGGGCTCCATCACCTGCTCGGGCTTGTCGAAGAGGCGCGCGTAGCCCGCGCGGATGCGGTCCATCGATGACGCCCAGGGATCGTTGTACGCGGTGTGGTCCTCGAGCACGCGGCCGTTGCGATCGCGAACCTGGCGCACGAAGTAGACGGGCTCGCGCTTCCCGTCGCGATCGAAGACCGCGTACATCTGCGCCAGCTCCCACGGGTGCACGCACGAGCTGCCCAGCGCGCTCGAGAGATCGCTGTGCACTTCCGTGGTGATGCCGAGCTTCTTGGCCCACGCGCGCACGTTCTCGATGCCCACCGCCTGGAAGACCTTGATGGCGGGGATGTTCATCGACTCCATCAGCGCGGTGCGCACGATGACGTCGCCCTTGAAGTCGTTCTCGTAGTTCTCGGGCTTCCAGCGCAGCTGCGTGTCCGGGTCGTCGAAGACGATGGGCGAGTCCACGATGACGGTGCTCGCGGTGTAGTCGAGCTGCTCGATGGCGGCGCTGTACTCGACCGGCTTGAACGCCGAGCCCGGCTGGCGGCAGGCCTGGAACGCGCGGTTGAACTCGGAGGCGTCGTAGTCGTAGCCGCCGATCATCGCGGGCACGTAGTTCTTGTGTGGATCGATGCTCACGATCGCGCCCTGGAGCTGCGGCTCCTGCTCCAGCGAGTAGAGCGCGCTGCCGTCGGTGGGGATCTGCTTCTCGGTGAAGCTGTCGGCGTCCTTCTTCACCTCGTCGAGGGTGCGAAGCTTCACCAGCGCGACGTCGCCGACCTTCAAGGCCGTGGACACGTGCGAGATGAGCGCGCTCGGGTAGTACTGCTCCGGGTTGGGCTTGCGCGCCCAGCGCATCTCCGCGAGCGGCAGCTTGCCCTTGTGGTGCGTGCCGATGAGCAGCTCGGCGACCATGTCCTTGTCGTCGACCTTGGTCACGATGGCCGGGTAGTAGCCACCCACCACGGGCTCGTCCTTGGTGAGCTGCTTCTCGACCTTGGCCTCGAACTCCTTCTTCTCGGCTTCGCTCGTGAAGTGCATCAGCGGGCCGTAGTAGCCCTGGCGCTTGTCGACCTCGATGAGGCCCGTGAGCATGGCATCCTGGGCTTCGCGCTGGCGCTCGGCGTCCATCGTGAGATCGACGGTGAGGCCATCGGTCAGCAGCCGCTCGTTGCCATAGCGATCGACGATGTCGCGGCGCACCTGCTCGGCGAAGAACGGCGAGCTGTCGTGGAAGACGTCCTCCACGTCATAGGCCTTCACCGGGGCCTTCATGGCGTCGTCGTAGTCCTTCTGGGAGATCATCCCGTCGACGAGCATGCGGCCGAGCACGTAGGCGCGGCGCTCTTTCGAACGCTGCGGGTGCGCATACGGGTTCGCGCTGGGGCTCTGCGGCAAGCCCGCGAGCGTGGCCATCTCTGCGAGCGTGAGGTCCTTCACGTCCTTGCGGAAGTAGTTCTCCGCCGCGGTCTGGACGCCGTACGCATGGTGGCCCAGGTAGATATTATTCAAATACAAATAAAGAATTTCCTCTTTGGTCAGCGACTTCTCGAGCCGCCGGGAGAGGATGGCCTCGCGGATCTTGCGGATGATGCCCAGCTTGCCCGTGCGGACCGTGGCTTCCTTGAAGGCCTGGCGCAGCGCAGCTTCCTTCAAGCGCGTGTAGACCGCCTGCACCTGCTTGTTGCGCGCGTTGGTGGCGCGCTGGGTGAGGAAGTCGGTGGCGCGCTTGAGCTCGTCGGGGCTGGGCGGGATCTTCTTGGTGTCGTCGTTGTAGGCGTTGCCCAGGCGCGCGCGGCGGCTGGAGTCGACGAACTCGTCGATGGCGGCCTGCGCGGGCGCGGGCGCGGGCGGCACCTTGGCGTCGGCGTCGCGGAGGATGGCGTCGAAGTCGACGGCGGAGAAGCTCTCGTTCACCAGGATCGACTTGGCCGTCTGCTGGGTGAGCGTGGAGCCACCCTGGATATGCTGACCGCGCAGCGTCTTGCTGGCCGCGCGGATGGTGCCCTCGATGTCGAGGCCGAAGTGGTCGAAGAAGTTCTTGTCCTCGGCGGCGATGAAGGCCTGCACCAGCTTCTTGGGGATCTGCTCGTAGGGAACGACCTTGCGCCGCTCCTTGTAGAACTCGCCCACCAGCGCGCCGTCGTCGCTGCGGAACTCGGTGAGGATGGGCGGCCGGTAGTCCTCGACGCGCGGCACCTCGGGCAGGCCCTTGCTGAACTTGTAGTACACGCCCAGCGCTGCGGCGCCGCCAATGAGCACCACGGCCATGCCGCAGTACACCAGGAAGAGGAACGCCTTCTTCCACCAGTGCCGCGGACGGACGGTGTCCACCAGCTCCAGGCGCGATTCGCGCTCGGGCGACGGAGGCGGCGGCGCCTCCGGGGGCAGCTCGGCAGCAGGCTGGGCCATTGGCGCGCATCCTACGCACGGCTCCACACCCCCGCAACGTTCGGGCAAGCGAGCGTTGGCCGGTGGGGCGTGGTAATTCGGCCACAGTCGACAATTGGAGGGCGCGATGTCGCTTCCGCAGCCGACGATCCCCGTGGTGCGCAACCCGGCCGCCCTGGCCTTTGGCGACGGCGAATCCGGGCACTTGCGCGCGCGGCCCGAAGATCCGGCGCTCGCCGTGCCCGACTTCGTGGTCCAGCTCCTGCTCAGCTGCGACGCGCTCGAGCCCATCGCGGATCACGCGGCGCGCTTCGGCTCGCAGTTTGGCGGCATCCAGGGCTTCAAGTTCGCGGGAGTGGCCAAGTCGTTCGCGGAGTCGCTGGGGCCATTGCCCAAGGGCGGCAGCGGGCTGGACAAGGCGCTCGTCGGAATCCTCCAGCACCTCACGGCGCGCGGGCACCTGCTCACCGGGCCCGAGCTGCGAGAGCGACTCGCCCCACTGACGGGCACGGCGGGAACGATCACCTCGATGTGCCTGCCCACGGCGAATCGGCCCGAGACGCTGAAGCGCGCGCTCGCGAGCTACCTGGGCCACTTCCAGAAGCACGGGCGCAAGCTGCGCGTGGTGGTCGGCGATGACTCGACCGATCCGGCTGCGGTCGCCGCGAACGCTGCCGTGATCGAGGCCGCGCGAAAGGACTTCGGCGGGCAGGTGGAGCACCTGAGCCGCGCAGATCGGCCGGCGCTCGTGGAGAAGCACGCGGGCGGCGACGCGGCCAAGCGCGAGGCGCTCGAGTTCCTGCTCCTCGATGCCGACGGTCTCGGTCAGACCTACGGCGCGAGCCGCAACGCGCTGCTGCTTGCGACGCGCGGCGAGCTCGTCTTCTTCGCCGACGACGACACGCTCGCCGAGCTGCATTCGGCCCGAGGACGCAGCGCCGGCGTGGGCATGCTCTTTCCGGGCGAGGAGCCGCAGCCGCTCTCGCGCTGGCCAGATCGCGACGCGGCCAAGCGGTCGGTGGAAGCCGTCGACGCGGATCTGCTCGCGTTGCACGAGAAGCTGCTCGGGCGTCCGCCGGCTGCTGCGGTCGCCGACGCGCTCGGTGCGGAGGCGCTGGTGAGCGGGCTGGTTCCAGAAATCGGCGCCGCGCTCGCGAGCGGTTGGGGTCAGATCGCGGTCACGCTGAATGGCCTCGTCGGTGACTCGGGCTCGTCGATGCCGACGATCCTGTCGATGCTGGAAGCCCGCGGTGAAGAGGCCGCGCGCATCTTCGGCAACGGCGGGCTCGCGCAGACGGTTTCGCAGAGCCGCGAGGTGGTGAAGCTCGGCGCTGAGCTTCGGCTGGGCGCGAATGGGCCGTGCATGGCCACGTTCTTCGGCTTCGACAACCGCGGCCCGCTGGTGCCGTTCTTCCCGCACTTCCGGCGCGAGGAGATTCCGTTCAAGGAGCTGCTGGTGCGCACGCGCGGCGCCGCCACGCTCGCCTACTTGCCCTATGCATTGCTGCACGCGCCGCCGGGAAATGCGCCGCGGGTGCTGCCGTCGGTGGCCATGTCGGATGTGTTCATCGCGGCGCTCGTCGAGGTCGCGCCGGCGCCGTGGGGCGCGGATCCGGCGGCGATGCTGCGCGCGCTCGGTGCGCGACTGGCGGCCGTCGGCGAGCAGCCTGCGGCCGCGTTCCGTCGCCAGGTGCTCGACATCGCCCAGGCCGGACGCCTGCACATGCTCTCCGCCCGTCGACGCGCGCTCGCTGAGCTCCGCGGCAAGCTGCCCGGCGCGCTGGCGAGCGAGGCCGAGCGCACCATCCACACGTGGATCTCGCAGCTGCAAGGGCCGCTGGTGGCCGCCGAGCCGGCCCTGGTGGAGAAGCTCGGCGACGGCGCGAAGGCAGAGGCGGCGACGCAGCGGCTGCTCGCACGCTTCGGGCGCGCCGTGGCGGCGCTGGCCTGAAGTTTCCGTCTCTCCTCGGGCGCGCCTACACTGGCCGCGTCCCGATGGCGGCAAACGGAAAACTCCGGCGCGTCGCGGCCGTGCATGCGGCGCTGGCGATTGCCGCGCTGGGCGCGGTCTTCCTGCCCGCGCTGCGGCCCGGCGCCATGCTGCTCGGCCACGACGCCTACCAGCTCTTCTTGCCGCTCAAGCAGTTCCTGCGCGCCGAATTCGCGCAAGGCCACTGGCCGACGTGGTTCCCGGGCGATGGCCTGGGCATTCCCGTCGCGGGCACGTTCGTGGCCGGGCTGCTGGATCCGCTGAACGTGCTGCTGGTGCTGCCGCCGGCGCAGGCTGTGAAGTGGATGGTGCTGCTCGCGTATCCGATCGCGGCGCTGGGCGCGGCGCTCGGTGCGCGGGCGCTGGGGCTACCACGACGCGCGGCGCTCTTCTCCGGCCTGGCGTTCGCGCTCACGGGCGCGCTGGTGAGCCAGAGCGTGAGCTTGCAGTACGTGGGCGCGTTCTCGCGGCTGCCGTGGGCGCTTTGGGCGGCGCTGCGGCTGCGACGAGCGGGGCGACTCGAGTTCTCCGCGGCGCTCGCGCTGGCGCTCGCGAGCACGCTCTGGAGCGGCGACCCGGAAGTTCTGTTTCTCGGCGCGCTGACGGCGTCGGTGATCGTGGTGTGGCCGGGTGCACGTGCGTCGACGCGCGCGCGCTGGATCGGCTTGATCGCGGCGGGCATCGCGACGGCGCTGCTCACCTTGCCGCTGCTCTTGCCGGCACTGCACACGTTCTCCGGGAGCGCGCGAGCGGGCAGCCTGGATCCCGACGAGGCGCTCGCGTGGTCGCTGCATCCGGCGCGCTTGGCGGAGCTCGTGCTGGGCACGCCATTTCTCACCGCCAGCTCGGACACGCTCGCGCGCTTCGGCGCTCAGAACGGCGGCTTCTGGAGCCAGGGCTGCGGCGTGGGCGTGATCGTCCTCGCGCTGGCGGTGCTCGGTGTGCGGCGGCCCGGGCCGCGTTGGCGATGGATCGCTGCGGGCGCGGCGGCGCTTGCGTTGCTGCTGGCCACGGGGCGCTACGGGCACGTCTACGCGCACGTGCCGGCGATGATGCATTTTCGTTATCCCGAGAAGCTCGTCGTCTGGGCTGCGCTGCCGATCGCGTGGCTCGCGGGGCGCGGGCTGGTGGGCGCGACGCGCGCGAAGCTCTCGGCCTGGGTGATTCCGTTGGGGATCATCGTCATCGCAGGCGTCGCCGGGCGCGCGATGGATCCGGGCTTTGGATCGCTGCTCGTGCGCGGGATCCTCTTCGTCGGTGTGGCGATCGCGGTCGCGAAGCTCGCGCCGCGGAGGATGCGTTGGATCGCGATCGCGGCGCTGGCGTTCGTGGAGCTCGGATCCGCCGATCGCGCGCTGCTCGATCTCGGCGAGGTGGCGACGTACTTGCCCACGCAGAGTCCGCTGCCCGAGGCGACGGCTGGCGAGCGGATCTGCTCGGATCTCGGCGCGCAGGGCTATCAACTTCCGGCGGGCGTCGAGGACAGCGAGAGTGCGAGCCGCGCGGCCCAGCTCGCCACGCTCGCGTACGGGCTGCCCTCGCTCTACGGCCTGCGCTCGACCTACGGGCTCACGCCCGCCTGGCCCGCGGATCTGGTGACGCTCTGTTCCGTCGCCGAGCAGTGCGGAACGCCGTGCGCGCGGCTGCAAGGCGCGCGGCTGCAGTGGCTGCAGCCTGCGTCGGCGAAGGCGCTGCTCGCGTCGGGGCAATATCGACGCGTGCGCGCGCTGGAGTCGCCGGTCGTGGCCGAGCTGCTCGAGGATCTGCACGCGCCGACCTACGCCGCCGTGCTTCCCGCTCGCACGTACGACGACGCGTTCGCGACGATCGCGCAGCTGCACCAGGGAAAGCTGCCGACGTCGGAGGTCGCGTGGGTGGCGCGCGCCGACAGCGCCGACGCGAATTCGTGGACCGGTCACGGCCATGCGCAGCTCGCGTCGATCGAGCCGGGCCGGATCCGGATCTCGGCCGATGCCGACGGCTCAGCGCTCCTCGTGCTCCGCGAAGCGATCAACCGCGATTGGCGCGCGACGATCGACGGCACGCCGTCGCCCATCGTGCGCGCCGACTTCGCGATGATTGGCGTCCCGCTCGCAGCTGGCCATCACGAGGTCGCGCTCGACTTCGTTCCCTTCGGCGGACGCTGGAGCTTGCTCGGCTACGCGCTCGGCCTGCTGCTCTGCGCTGCGGCGATCGTGCGGGGGCGGCGATGAAGAACGAGCGCGCCATCGCCTTCGGCGCGAGTGCGCTGGCCTTCGCCATCGCGTTTCGACACGCGCTCTCGCCGGACGTCTTCCTCTTCCGGCGCGACGCGTTCCGGCTGCACCTTCCGCTCGAGGAGTTCATCGCTGGCGAGCTCCGCGCCGGACGGTTGCCCACGTGGTACCCGCTCGATGGGCTCGGCGTGTCGCTCGTCGGATCATCGGCGGCCGGTCTTCTGCATCCGCGACACCTGCTGGATCTCCTGTTCTCACCCGCCCAGGCGCTGAAGTGGACGGCGCTGCTCTCGTACGCGCTCGCGGCGCTGGGCACGTGGCTCCTCGCGCGGGAGCTCGGCGCCGGAAAGCCTGGACGCGCGCTCGCGGCCGCGGGCTTCGGCACCTGCGGGTATTTGATGAGCATGAGCGAGAACCTCACCTACCTGCTCTCGGCCGCGGCGCTGCCGTGGGTGGTGCTCGCGGCGGAGCGGCTCGGACGAAGGCCGTCGGCGCGCGCGGCGGTGGGGCTCGGGTTCGCGCTCGCCATCGGAGCGTGGTCGGGCGACCTGCAGGCGGCCATGCTCCAGGCGGCGCTCGCGGTGGTCCTCGTGCTCGCGCGCGGCTTGCAGCGACGACGGTTGCTGGCGCTCGTGGGCGCGGGAGCGATCGAGCTCCTCTGGTTGCTGCCGCTGCTGCCGTCGATCGCGGTGCTCGCGCGCAGCTCGGGCCGGCTGGGCGGTCTCGACGACACCATGGCCATGAAGTGGTCTTCGCCTCCGGTGCGCCTCTTCGAATGGGCGCTCGGCGCGCCCTGGCCCGGAGACTTCATTGACGACCTGGGGCTCGATTTTTCGCGGCGCTATCTGATGCACGCGACTGGCGGGACCTGGGCGGTGTCGCTCTTCCTCGGGCCGGTGATCACTGCGCTCGCGATACGCGGCCTCCTGCGGCCGACGTCGACGCGGCGGCGTGTGCTCTGGGCCGCTCTCGCGGCGAGCTCGCTCGTGCTCACGCTGGGCTCACACGCGGGCCTGTACCACCTGTTCTGGCGCTTCGTGCCGCTGTGGAGCGCGTTCCGCTATCCGGAGAAGCTCGCGCCGTTTGCGGTGCTGCCGCTCTGTCTGCTGGCCGCGCGCGGGCTCGGCGCGCCGAAGTCTCGACGCAGCGTGCTCGCGTTGATCGCCGCGGGCGCGTCGTTGCTCGTGGCCGTGGCGCTCGTTCAGCCAGGCTGGATGAGCGCCGCCCTCACCGCGCTGGATCAAGCGCACGCGGATCCGGATCCGGAGATCCTCGACGGCATCGTGAGCACGCTGCGGCTTCAGCTCGCGGTGGGCGGTGGATGTCTGGTGCTGCTGGCACTGGTGGCGTCGCGGGGGATGCACACGTTGTGGCTCGCGCCGGCACTGCAGCTCTTGCTCGCGATGCCGGTGATCGCCTGGACGGTGCGGACTGCGCCCACCTCGTGGCTGGAGCGGCGCTCGCCATTCGTCGACGCCGCGCGCACGCTTCAAGGGCCCGGCCGCATCTGCCAGGACGCCAACGACTACCACTTCGATACGCCGCCGCAGGAGAACGGCATGGAGGTCGTGGAGGGCGCGGACTTGCTCGCGCTCGCGCCCGATCACGGCGCGCGGCTCGGCGTGGCCACGTCGCGCGCGTACCTGCCCGGCTTTCCCGCGGCGCTGAACGGGCTCTGCGACAACCGCTCCTGCGGCACGGCTTGCTCGCGGCGGCTCGGTGCTTCGGGCGGCGTGGTCGACGGCGCGAAGTTCGAGGCCCTCCAGAAAGGCGGCGCCGCACTGCGCGAGCTCGCGCGCGCGCACGATCCCGCGCTGGTGCTCTTCGCGGATCCGTCGGCGCGGCCGTTCGCCGAGCCGGTGGCCGTGCGCCACGTGGCCACGGCCGAGCTCGCGGCGGCCCAGCTCGCGGCGACGGTCGCCCACCCCATCCCGGAGGTGGTGATGGTCGGTGCCGGTGATGATTCGCCCGCGGTCGCAGGGCACGTGGACGTCGAGCGCCCTCGGCCCGACACGCTCGTCGCGCATGCGGTGATGGAGAGGGCGGGCTGGATCGTCGTCCGCGAGAGCTGCGATCCGGGCTGGCGCGGGCGGCTCGACGGCGCGCCGATTCCCCTCACGCAGGCGGACCTGGCGTTCTGCGCGGTGCAGCTCCCGGCAGGCGATCATCGGCTCGAGCTGCACTACGCGCCGCTGGGCTGGCCCTGGGCCTTCGCGGGATATGGTGCGGCGTGGCTCGTCGCGGGCGCGCTCGTTCTGCGGCCCCGGCGTCGAGCGGCGCGATCATGACCGAGACCGTCGACATCGTCCCGACGCGCACGCGGCTCCTGCTCTGCGCCGCATCCGTGCTCGCTGTGGCGCTGCCCTTCCTCTCGGTGTCGCTGCCACCGTCGACGGACTTGCCGCAGCACCTCTCGCAGATCCGCATGCTCGGCGAGACCTTCGCCGGCTCCACGCTCTACCGGTTCCAGCCGTTCACGCCGTACGGCACCGTGTACGTGTTCTTCGGGCTACTCTGGCTGGTGGCGCCGCTCGCGAAGGTGCCAGCGCTCGCGGGCCTGGTGCTGGCCGAGGCCTGGGTGCTCGCGGTGCACGGCCTGGCCCGGGCGCGCAAGCGCTCGCCGGCTGCGGCGGTGATCGCTTCGGTGTTTGCGTTCAGCCACCTGGTGTACTGGGGCTTCGCGTCGTTCGCGCTGGGCTTCTCGGCCTTTGCGACCTGGCTGTACCTCACTCGACCGCGCGGGGCCGCCCCGGGCCCGCGCGAGGCCGTGTCCGTTGGCGCAGGCGCGCTGCTGCTCTACTTCACGCATGCCTTGTGGTTCCTGGCCGGGCTGGGCTGGCTCGGAATGCAGGCGCTCCTCTTTCAGCGGCAGCCGCGACGTTGGCTGTGGCGAGGTGGCGCGGTGCTGGTCACGGTGGGGCTCGCGCTGGCCTGGTATCCGAGCTACGCGCGGCGCGCGGCGCGCGAGTTCGACGTCTCCATCGGCTGGATCGACTGGACGGATCGCCTCGGCCCCGCCTGGTGGATCGACGCGCTCCTGGGTGGCGTGCGCGGCCTGCTCGAGCCGGTGACGCTGTTGGTGCTGGCCGTGGTCGCCCTCGTGGTCTGGCGGCTGCGACGCGGGCCCGCGGATCGCGAGCTGCTCACCGTCGCGGCGGTCTTCATCGTGAGCGGGCTGCTCTTGCCCGACCACTACATGAACACCGTCCGCTTCGCGCAGCGCTACGTGCCTGCGGGCGCGACGCTGCTCGCGCTCGGGCTCCCCGCGGCTTCGCGGCCCACGCGCGCGAGTGTGGCCGCCGCGCTCACCGCGCTCTTGTTGTTCTGTGGCGTCACGCGCGCGCGTTGGGTGCGCTGGAGCGAGACGGAGCTCGACGGGCTCTCGGGCGCGCTCGCGTCGCTGCCGCACAACGCGCGCGTTCTCGGACTGAACGAGCTTCCCCAGAGCCAGGTCCTGCGCGGAAAGCCGTTCCTGCAGATGACGTCGTACGCGCAGGTCTTCAACGGCGGCACGACGAACGCGTCGTTCTGCGACTACCCGCACTTCCCCGTCGTGTGTCGCGACACCGCGCATCCGTGGACGCAGGGACTCGAAGAGGAGCCGGATGGGTTGCTCGCCACCGACCTGCCCTACTTCGACGCCGTGCTCATTCAAGCCACGCCCGAGCGCCACGACGCGCTCGCGGCGAAGTGGGGCTTCGTGCCGCTCAGTCCGCCGGCGCGGTGGCGGGCGTATCGCATCCTCGCAAAAGCAACGGGGCCAGGCCACTAGGCCCAGCCCCGAGGCTTAACAGAATCGTTACGACGACTACGACATCGTCGAGTAAGCAGCGAAGTTCGTCACGTTGCGGTGGGTCGACGAAGCAGCGGCCTTCTTGGCGCCGGTGCTCTGGTCCGCCGTGCCCGCCAGCGCGTCGACCGAGGCGCCGAACATGCGGCGGATGTTGTCGCCGAAGAGGG
>JAFEBB010000065.1 GCA_018266075.1 Deltaproteobacteria bacterium
TCGATCGGATACCTGCCTCCGAGCGGCGTGCACGGCGTCTTGGCGAGCCAAAGAGAAACCTCGTGCGGCGAGGTTCCGTCGCTGAACGCGTGGCCCGCCATGAACATGAACTCGTTGAGCGAGCCCAGCACCTTCCGACTTGCTGTCTTGGCGATTACTCCCTCTTGCATCTCGCGCAGCTCGGCGGAGACCGTGGCTTCTGGAATGCCGATCGCTCGCATCACCTCGCCCGCAGCTACAGCCAGACGCGGGATCACCGTAGCGGTATCTACCGCTGGCACGATCACCGGCAGCAGCGTGCTCGCGCTCACGGCAACGACGAGGTGGGCCGACCGCGTGTAATAGATGTTGCCGTACCAGTCGCCGAGCCGCGTAGTGCTCGTGGGAGCGTCGGAGACGGGCTCCGCGCCAAGGCGGAAGAGCAGCTTGCGCGTGCACCGGAACGTGAACACCCGCGAGAGCTACCACGAGTCGAATGATCGTCGCACGAGAGCGCCGATTGCCGGCGTCACCCGCGCGAGGCGGCCAACGCCGGGCCTGTGTTGCCAGTGATTTGAAGCATTCCTGCCGGCACGGCACTCAGCCCATGTGGAGGTCCGATGAGAAGGCCTTGGCTGTGTGCGACGGCTTGTTTTGCGCTGGCCGCGTGCTTGGAGAGCCCTGGTGACACCTCGGGAGGGGTCTCCGGAACCTCCGGAACCAGCTCCCAAGGCGGCGTCGGCGCGTCGAGCGGCAGCAGCGGCTCTAGCGTGTCCACGGGAAGTAGCGGCTCTAGCGTGTCTACGGGAAGCAGCGGCACCAGCGGTACCTCGGGCGACGCTGGCGTGATCACTTGCGACCAGCCGGCGTCGGCCGCGTGCGGCTCCACCTGCCCTGGGACCTGGAACGACGCGCTCGCGCAAGCGTGCGCCAATCCGCAGCCGCCGATGCACGCGGAGATCGGCGCGTGTGGCAGCGTCGTGGTGTACGGCGCATATGGCGCCGATACCGGAACCGAGTACATCTACTCCGCCGACGGCGGCGCGCTGCTGGCCGTCGTCTCGGAGAACACTGCAGGCATCCAGTGCGAAGGCGGACCGAGTTCACTTGCTCTGCCCGATTGCGGCGGCGAGTTGCGCGACCCGTGCACCAACGGTGTCCCCGGAATCCCCTGCGCCGACGCGGGCGTGTGTGGTGCCAACGAGTACTGTGTCGCCCAGTTTGTTTTCGGCCCGGGACTGCCTCCCGACGACGTGCATTTCCATTGCGCGCCGAGCCCTTCGTGCGAGCAGAACCCGACGTGCGACTGCTTCAACACGCTGGACGCCGGGATCTGCCTGGGGGCCCCGTACTTCGGGTGCTCGATCGCTACCGGGGTGATCGACTGCACCTACTCGTCGCCGTGAGCGTCACACGAGAGCGCTGAGCGCCGGTGTCGTCCTCGCCCGGCTTCCTCAACCTGGCGACTTGGCAGTTGCCCGCAACCTCACGCCAGCCAGCCCAGCTCCATGCCGAGAGCGTGAGCCAGCGGTGACGGCGGAAGCGCGCGCGCGGCTTCACGCTGCACGCGGTCGAGGACGGCAATCGAATTCGCGTCCAGGCGCGAGCGAGCCCAGGCGTCCACGGCGTGCGCGAGCTCGGCGTGACGAACCTCGTCCTCAGCCACACTCGCCATCGCGGCGCGCCAATCGCCATCCTGCGCGCTTACCGATTCGGCCAGCGCCTGCGCGGCACCCAGGGTCTCGCGCACACAGCCTTCAACCGCGTTTTCGATGGCCAGCTCGAGTAGGGTCCGCGCTCGGAACGGCGCGTGGGCTACGCGTTCGGGACGACGGCCGTGCTTACGCGCGAACGTGGCCATGGTGCGTGCGTGGCGGATCTCGTCGCGGGCCGCATCGCGCGCCGCCAAGACGAGGGCCCTCGGCGCGTCCAACGTGCGCAGCTCTCGCTCCAGACGACGGAACGCAGGGACCGACGCCGCCTCCAGGTGCGCCATCTGCGCGAATCGCGCGCCGAGGGAGCCATCGCACATGGCGAGCGACGCCAGGCCCTCAGGTCGACGGCCGGTGCAGGTGTTCCCAATTTTGCACGTGACCTGCCAGTTGCCGCCGTCAAATGGCACGGCCGTGCACTCGAGCGCGGTCTGAAAGAGTGTGTTCAGCTGACACGCATCGTTGCACGACGAGGGCGGTTGGATGTCGCCGCCGTCGGCCCAGCCGCCATCAAATGGCGGAACAACCTGGGGGATGCTGGTGATGCACTGGCAATACGGGCACGTCGAGCCTCCTGTGCTGCCGCTTGTCGAGGACGTACTGGTGCTCGCGCCCGTGGAACTTCCAGATCCGCTCTCAGACGAGGACGAACTGCTGCCTGTGCCCGAGGTGGCACCAGATCCATTCGTAGACGCTGCTGAGCTGGAGGTGGTCGACGCCGTGCCGCCGGAGGACATGGTCGCGCCGTCTCCGGCCGACGAGGTGCTGCCCGTTGAGCTGGTGGACCCTGTCACTGAGTGCCCGCAGGCCAGCGCTACAGCAGGAAGCGACACGAGGACCGCGCGGCGGATCTTCTTTCGCAAGGTACGCAAGGCATCTCCTCATGGCGAAATATGTTCAAGGGACCGAGGGTCCGCTGCTGAGTGCAACATGGCCTCAGCGAGCTTCAGGATATTTTCGAGGCTGAGAAATGCCCGAACGCCTGTGTCACCCTAGCCCGGCTTACCCTGAGGCTCCGCGCGAGCTCAGCCTGGTCCTGAACGATGCCATCCTCGAGCAGCCGTACCAGGCCAACCACGGCCGGCTCCCGCAGCGAAGGCCTTCGCTCCGATACGTATTCTCATGGACTTCGTGTGGCTAGGGATGCCGGGTGCTTGGTTGAAACCAGCTCCGGGTGCTCGGCTTCGAGATGCCACAAACGCAATGCCTCCACTTCAAATAGCTGGAGCACGTCTGTTGCAGCCACCATGGTTCCATCGCTGCATCGAAGCGGCGAGTCCGGACCTTGAAGGATCTTCTCGTCAATCGGCTTCTCGCCAGGCGTTTCGTTGCCACTGACGGCAGCCTTCCAGGCCTTGAGGATGGCGAGCGCAATGCGACGAATCTCCTGGAGGCGTGCGAGCTCGGGAACGGAGAACCCAAGTGACATCAGCGCAAACTGACCGTCGGCAGAGGATGCGTTGCGCTGAGTTGTGAACCAGTCCGGAAAGTCCGCGCCAAAGACGTAGAGCACAACCTCGTTTGCACTGATTCCGAGAAACCCCTCCATGTTGGGGTGATGGCCGAGCGCCATTCGTACCCAGGACGACGCGCGGTCCAACATCACTTCAAAAACGGCCGCCACGCAGGCAACCCCGATATCTAACCGACCCGAAAGCACATGCTGGCGCCCCTGCTCAAGGGCGTCTCGCAGCCATTCTGTTCTCACGAGCGAAATTGAGCTGACTTCATCAAAGCTGATTCCGTACGCCTCGCAAACCACCAGGCGCATGTAGCTCTCCACGTCCGCGAGGTGACGACTCACCTCGCTCGGGGAGGGTACGTGCCCCTGATGCTGGACCGGATTGCGTGCCTGCCGGAGACGCGTGGCCGTTTGCATCTCAGGACGGCCGCCAAGACTTGGATACGCTTGTTCAAGTGCAGCGACAATGTCCTGCGCGTTCGCCTCCCTTCGGCGCTGCTGCCCGTGCGGCAGCGGTACGCGCTCCAATGCAATCTTTCCAAGCGTCTCGACCGCGATGTCGGCTGTCAGCAACGCCTGCATGTTCCCAAGGTCTGAAAGCTCGCCGGCCGCGAGGCGGGCGCGATCGAACAAGGAACGGACGAAGACGAGCTGGAAGTCGACGACTGCAGATGCGGTCATGGGCGAACCCTCGAAGGCGCGGAGCCGAACACCCCTTGATGCGCGAGAGCACTCCAGCCTGACAGCCGCGGTCGCAGTGCATCAACCGCCTCCGGGCTCCGCTCCTAGTCCGACGCTGACATGAGTGGGTCCAGCGCCTGCGTCACCCTCGCCCTGCTCACACCCAGCCTCCGCGCTAGCTCGGCCTGCTCCTCCACTACCCCATCCTCGAGCAACCCGATCACGTACCAGGCGAACGCCTCCGCCAGCTCCTGCCGCGTCGGCCTCCGTTCCGCGGGCACCTCCTCCGAGTACGCGACCTCCCCCTTCGCCCCGCGTTTGACGTAGACGACCATCAGCTGGCCTCCCGCATCTCGACCGCCCCGAGGTCCGCGAGCTTCACGTCCAGGTCGAGCTGGTTCCGCCCTCCGCTCACCGTGACCCGCTCCACGACCGCGCCGACCAGCCGCTGCCTGTTCTCGGGAGTCATCACCTCCCAGAGCCGGTCGAAGTTCCGCAGCGCCTCGACGAGCCATTCGCCCTCGACCTTGCGCGACACGAGCTCGGCCAGCTTCGCGTCCAGCTCCGCTTCCCGCGCCTCGTGGCGCTCGATCGCAGCGCCGACCTCCGCGAGCCGTCCCTGCAGCACCGCCTTCTGGCCCTTCGGCGCCGCGACGATGCTGGCGCCGAGCTTCTCGGCCTCCCCCCGCAGCTTCTTCAGCTGCCCAGGTAGTCCGCGCTTCTCCTCCAGCGCTGCCTGGCGCTCCTGCTTGAGCCTGGCGTGCAGCGCGGCTTCGACCTCGCGGGCCATGCCGCCGCTCACGTTGGCGTCCCGGATGCGTTTCAGCACCAGGGCTTCCATGGCCGTCGCCGCCACCGGCATGGTGGTGCACGCGTCCTTGCCGCGCAGCTCGCGCGTCTTGCAGCGGTAGTAGCGGTACTCCCGCCCTCGCCGGTTGCTTGAGGCCGGCGTCATCGCCGCTCCGCAGCCACCGCAGCGCATCAGGCCCTTGAGGAGGTAGTTGGTGGGCTTCGGGTCGCGGGTGGTGCGCCCGCCGATGAGCGCATTGGCCTGCTCGAAGGTCTCCACCTCCACGATCGGCTCGTGCTCACCGTCGAAGCTCTCCCCGTTGCAGGGCATCCGGCCGACGTAGACCGGGTTCTTCAAGGTCCGGACGATGGCCCGCTTGTCCCAAGCGTCTGCCTGGCGAACCGTGCCCGCCTTCGTCACGTACCTCTTGGTGAGTCTGCCCCGCGCCTTCAGCTCGGCCATCACCGCGAACAGCGAGCGGTGCTGGAGGTAGAGAGTGAAGATCTCCCGGACCGTCACAGCCTCGAGGTCGTTCACCACCAGCTTGCCGTCGACCAGGTCGTAACCCAGGGGCACCGGTCCGCCGGTCCAACGGCCCTTGCGCCGCGCGGCGTGGACCTTGTCGCGGGTGCGCTCGGCCGTCATCTCGCGCTCGAACTGCGCGAACGAGAGGAGCACGTTGAGGACGAGCCGCCCCATCGAGGACGACGTGTCGAAGTTCTGCGTGACGGAGACGAAGGCCACGCCCTTGCTGTCGAACCGCTGGACCATCTGCGAGAAGTCGAGGATGGAGCGCGAGAGCCGATCGACCTTGTAGACGACCACCACGTCGACCTCGCCGCGGTCGATGTCGTCGAAGAGGCGCTGCAGCGCGGGCCGGTCGGTGTTGGCGCCCGTGAACCCACCGTCGTCGTAGCGCGTAGGCAAGACCTGCCAGCCCTGGTGGGACTGTAGGCGCACGTAGTTCTCACCGGCCTCGCGCTGGGCATCGAGCGTGTTGAACTCCTGCTCGAGCCCCATGGTGGTCGACTTGCGCGTGTAGACGGCGCAGCGCTTCGTGACGGCCGGCGTGGTCTTCGTCTTCATCGATTGCTCCGTCGGTTGATCTCGCCTGCCACCGCGTCGAGCACCGCCCGCGAAGTGTCCTGCTCGGCCTGGCTGGCGCGGCTTGCGAACTCCAGGTGGATGCGGCCCTCGTGGGCCTCGACGCAGACCGCGCAGGTGCTGCGGTCGCCGATGCCTTCCTCCACCTCGGCTGCGGCGCGGTAGGTCGCGGCGGCGAGGAGGCGTTCCGTGGCGAGCGACCGCGAGGCGTCGTCGGGGATGTGCACCTGCAGGTAGACGTTCTCGCCGTACTCGCTGCGCGCGGTGCCCGTGGTCGCGTGCACCGCGATGCGCTTCGCCTTGGCTGCCATGCTGGTCTCCGTTTCGCGGCGTGGTCTCTGCGTGCCGCCACTGACACGAACGCTCTGAGACGCCGTGAAGTCGACGGACCCGTCGGGGTCGCCCGAGAGCCGCGTTGACTTCACGAGCGTCCAGAGCGTGGCCATGCCTCACTTCCCCGCGGGCTTCCGCTCGGTGAGCGCGAAGAAGAGGAACCCATTCCACGTCGTGCCGGTGATGAGCCGGGCCACCTTGGACAGCGAGCGGTGCTTCTGGCCCTGGTACTCGAAGCCGTCGGCCAGGACGGTGACCTTGTGGGTCACGTTGCCGTGCTGCTTCTCGAGCACCGTGCCCACGGCCGGGAGCCGTGGGTCGCGCTTGAGCGACTCGGTCGTCAGGGCGGGAGCGGGTGCGGCCTTCTTTGGCCTGGTCTCGCCCTTCCAGATGTCCGGCCAGAGCTTGTGCTTGAGCGCGTACTCCTGAACCTCCTTGATGCGCGCCTTCTTTTCCGGGCTCAGCCCGCCGGTCTGGAGCTCGATGGCGATGCGCTTGCGGAGGAAGTGCTGGTTCTTGCTCTTGGGCGCCTGGCCAACGACCTCGGTGTACCGGTCGACGAGCGCCTGGCCCTTGAGCTTCGCCACCTCGGCCAGCTTCGCCGGCAGGTCGCCCAGCTCCTTGCGAGCCTTGGTCCGGGCCTGCGCAGGCTTCCTGGGGTTGCTCATCGCGCACCTCCTGCGACGATCTGGGCGGGCACGACACGGTGCTCCTTGAGCGTCCTCACCGGCTTCTCGTTCACCGCACCGGCCTCGCGGAGCTTCTCCAGCACCTCCTCCAGCGCGGTCTGCACCTTCTGGCCCTTCGGCTTGTTGGCCTCGAGCGCTCGCTTGATGCTGGCCTGGCTGACGCTGGGCTCCACCGCGGCCAGGGCAAGGGTCTCGCCGTGGAGCGTCGCGATCACCTTGTACGCCTTCGAGGGGTCGATGCTGGCGCGAGTGGTTTCGACCTCGCCGTAGACGGTGTCGCCATCGAGCGGGATGGGCGTCTCGCGCGCGTAGGCCTGGAGCGCCTTGCGGGCCATCTCCAGGGCCTCCTCGGCGAGCTTCAGGCGCTGGTACGCGGTCGCCGCCAGCTCGGGCGTCAGGCGCGACCGGATGGCCTCCGTCACCTCGTCGGGGAACGTGGCGAGCGTCGCCACCATCTGCGTGTACGCCGGGCAGTGCGTCTTGGCCGGGCAGTGCGCGCAGTGCTCGCCGGTCGTCACCGCGGGGACCTCGCCCGCGAAGACCTGCTCGCTGAGGGCGTCGACGTTCAAGAGGAGCGCACGAACCTCGGACTCGGTCTGGGCCAGGTCCTCGGCTTCGAGCTCGGCCTGGTCGTACCAGGCGCTGCCGTCCTCGCGCAGGCGGATGATCGCCACCACCGCCCTGCTCCGCTCGTGGGCCCGGCACGCCGCCAGCGCCAGGAACCGCAGCTGCAGGTTCTCGCGCGCGGGCGGCACCGGCTTGAAGCCGGACTTGTAGTCGCCGACGAACACCACATCGGCCCCGAGGCCGAGCACGTCGGCGGTGCCGGGGATCTCCGTGGGGTCCAGGCCGGAGTAGTCGCGGCCGAGGGACTGCCCCAGCTCCCTGCCCCAGCCGGTCTCGGCGTCCCACGCCAGCGCCACCTCGGAGCGGTAGGTGCCCGGGTCGCAGGCGGGGAGCGCCTCGAGGTCGATGGCCTCGCAGACGGTGCGGTACTCCGGAGGCACCTCGGCCAGGGCGTGTTCGGGCTTGGCGCCGCGAGCGATGGCCTCGAGGTACTTGTGAATCGCCGTCCCGCGCGTGCCAGCAGCCGTGATGTCACGGACCTGCGGCAAGACCGCCGATGCGGCGCACAGCGCTGCCCGGTGCAGGCTGCTGGCCGAGAGGTCCCTACACATGGTGCACCCCCGAGCCATTGGTGAGGGTGCGGCGCTTGGCGACGTAGGCGTCCTTCACCGCGCCCTTCTGCGCGGGGCTCAGCTGCTCGATGCGGCGCCAGACCGCGCCGAGGTCGGTGTTGGTCTTGGCGCGCTCGATGGCGCTCATGACCTCTTCCACCGGGTCGTCATCGGGCTGGGGAGGCGGAGGCGTGCTCGTGGCCACAACCGGCGTCTGCACTCCGTCCGAGAGCCAGGCCGCAAGCGTCTTGCCCAGGGCCGCGCCCGGCTTGGAAATCACCTGGCCGGTGAGCGCGGGGCAACGCGACTTGGTGATGGTGAGGACGTTCTCGAGATCGAGCTCGCCGATCACGTCGGCCTCGTATTCGACGCCGTCGCGCTGCACGGGGGCGAGGCCGACCTTGCGCGGCACCTTCTTGCCGTCGCGGTCCTCGAGCACGTACTCGACCTTCGATCTCATCGTGAAGATGACGTGGCAGCGCGAGCGGAGGATGGCGTCCATCAGCGCCTGCTGCAGAGGCGTGACATCGCGCCAGGCGTTGAAGGTGCTGCCCGACTTCGAGCGCCGGGCCGCCGCGTCGACCAGCTCGAGGGCGCCGCCCTTGCCCGACCACTCGTGGGAGAGCGAGTCGAGGATGAGCACGTCGTAGTCGGCGCGCTCCGCCTCGGCGATGGCGTCGATGTACTTCTGCGGGTGAAAGTTCTCGAGCTCCGTCGTGTCGAACCGGAAGAGGTCGGCGTACTTCGAAGCCGAGCCCCGCTCCGTGTCGACCACCGCGATGCGCCCACCGAGCCCGGTGGCGATGGCGAGGGCCGTCCAGGTCTTGCCCGAGCCGGCAGGCCCCGTGAGCGCGAGCCTCAGCCGTGCCTGCTTCTTCGTCGCTTGCGTGAACATGTGTCTCCGTTTCGCGGCCGGGGATGTGTCGGCCGACGAGACACACGAACGCTCTGAGACGGGGGCACAGTCGACGGACCCAGAGAGGTCGTCGGGGGCGACGTGGGAAGTTGACTGTGGGCGCGAGGAGAGCGTGGACGAGACGGCTATTATTCCCGCATGCGCATTCCGCAAATTGCCGTCGCCGCGCTCGGACTCTTCGTGGTCGTCACCGCCGCACGGGCCGCAGACCGCTCCGTTGGGGAAGCCAAAGCCGCCGAAGCCGTCGCCGAAGTGAAGCGCAAGATCGCCGCCAAAGTCATCGAGTGCCCGGACAAGAAGTGCCTCACGGCCAAGGAGACGGCGTGCGTCCCGTCCCACGCACGGCTCGAGCATGGAACCCTTGAGGGCCAGTTCGTCGCCGAGGACTGGTTCGTCCATCGAGGCGCCGACGGCAAGTGCTCCGCGACTCTGGTCCTCGACCTGACGCGCGACTCCTACGGCAAGTGCCGCGTGCTGGTCCGCGACTGCGCCTCGGTTGCGGCCGCGAGCAGCGATAGTTGGGACACGATGGGCTGCGTGCAGCACGAGTTCTGGCGGAACCCCGTCTGCAAGCGGTGAGCGCCGCGTCGGAGAGTCCGCGTACGATGCCGAACGCGAACACGCGGGGGACTGCATGGCCAAGAAATCGTCGCTGAGGACCTTCCCGTTCGAGCGCGAGCTCGACGGCGTGAAGTACTTTGGCACCTTCACGCTCGACAGCGACTCCATCGAGGTCACGTTCCCAGAGCTCGGCAGCAAGACGGCGAAGCTCGACGGCGCGACCGCCCGAAGCGCCGCTGGGCTGCTGCTGGGCGAGCTCGTCGCCGAGAAGAAGAAGCGCTGACCGGACGAGCCGAACCCGAGTTGGGCCGCGACGCCCACAGCACTCCGGGCTAGAACATCGGCATGCCCCACCGCGTCGCCTATGCCCGCTCGGGCAAGCTCTACCTCCACTTCACCAGCCGAGCGGCTCGAGACGCCTGGGTCGCCGCAGCGCCGAAGGGCGACCACCGCGTTGCCTTGCGCTCCACCGAGGTGCCTTCGCCAGTTCGACATCGAGGCTTCGATGTCTTCACCGGCGAGACGCTCGAAACGGGGCCAGAGCTGCCCGCGGGAAAGAAGCGCTGAGGGCGCGGGCGCGAAAGCGGGCAGATCCGCGTCACCACATGGGCGAGGTGTGACGTGTGCGCCCCACTCAGCGCCGGTCGTGGGATGGGCGGTCCATTTTGCGGAGCCTCTGCGGAGCCTTTGCGGAACCTCGCCAGACCCCATGCCCCGCAGGTAATCGATAATGAAATCCGCTCGCTCTGCGGAAGTGCGGAGCCCCGCGGGGCCTTCCGGCTCTATCCCTATATGTTCGTATCGCGCGCGTGTGCGCGCGCGCGCGTGCGCGCGTGTGGGCGTACGTCGAAAAGGCTCCGCAAGGCTCCGCTCAGCCCAACCAGGTCTTGAGCAACACTGAAGAATCGATGCGGACCCTTGTTGAAATCCGAGGCTCCGCAAGGCTCCGCAAAACGCCCCTAAAAAGCACCGAGGCTCCGCAAATCGATCACACATGCGCGACACCCATGACATCCGTGGCGGTGTCGCTCGCCGTGCGTAGCCGGTACCAGTAGCCCTTGGAGTGCGTGTCGGGCTCGACCTCCACCACCAGCTCGCCGAAGCACTTCCCGCGCAGGGCACGGAGCACCTGGCCGAGCTGGGTGAGCCGCCCCTGGTGCTTCGCGCCATCGACTTCGCTGGGCAGCAGGCAGTACCTATCCACCATCTGCAGCAGCTGGCTGGCCTTCATCTGCGAGCCGCTGTGCTCGTCCCACCACTTACCCACGAACTCCCGCTGCTCCTGGCCCTTGGCGTCGGCGAGCTCGTAGAGCTCGTCCTGGTTCTCGAGGAACCCGGGCACCTGCGCCACGTCGAGGATGCCGCCCAGCACCTCCGTCCAGCGCTCGAACGAGCCCAGGCGCTTGGCCTTGCCCACGGGCTTGCCCTCGGCGATCCACGCCTGCACCAGCGTCAACACCGCGTGGAGCAGGCGTCCCCGGTTCTCAAGAGTCCAGCCCCGCAAGTCTGCGTGCCGAAATCCATCCCGCTTCCACGGCCGGTCGAGCTTGGGATCGATCCGAATGCGGATCGTCCGTCGCGCAATCTCCTGCGAGAAGCTGGGGTTGTTGGCGGTGAGCAACCAGGTGGCCCGGTTGGGCAGCACCGCGCAGTCGGACACGCCGAGGATGCGGTCCTGCCATTGTTCCGTGGTCAGCGCGCAGGCGAAGTCCGCAGAGTCCAACTCAGAACCCACGTTGTCCCAGAGCAGGATCACCGGCGCGCGGCGCAGGACGGAGGTGATCTTCTTCCGGATGTCGTCGTCGTTCGCCGGCACCGTGGTGGGCGAGCAGACGGTCCCCACATTCACGGTGGAGATCACATCCGCGAGCAGCCCCTTTCCTGAGCCCGGCGTCGGCGCCTCAATGGCGTGAAGCGGCGTGACCGCGTTCACCAACCTCCTCGTCGCGGGGCCCAGCAGGGCCGCCAGCGCGTGCGCACGGTCGGACTCGGCCTCGAACGGGAACTCGCCCAGGAGCTCGTCGATCAGCAGCGCCACCGCGGCCTGCAGCTGCTCACGCGTGGGCCTCGCCGCGACCTCCGGCACCACCAACGTGACCGGCAGGTCGAGCCACATGCGCGCCCGCTCCGAGTAGCCGGGTGCCGCAACCAACTCGCCTACCTCGGTGAAGGTGGGCGCACGCACAAGGTCGCGCAGCTCAGGCAGGTCCGTGGGCGGCCGCACGACCACCTGAGTGGCGATGTCCTTGGATGGCCCCGCATCGACGGGGTTCCCGTTCTGGTTGAGCCGCTTCCAACTTGCGACTCTCGCCAGGAGACCGAAGGCGATGTCCTTAGTCACCAGCTCTATCTGGCGCTGCCCTTCCCTCTCCGGAAGGTGCACGAGCATGCCGCCTCGAAGGAAGTGGCGCGGCGGATCGTTGGTGATGCGAATGGCGTGGTGGGTGTCGTCCTCCACGTCGCGGAACTGGCGCGCCGTGAGCATGATCTCCGGCAGCCCGATGCTGCTCGCGACGCTGCCGGCGCTCTCGTTGGCGCTCGGCACGTCGTTGTGCGCTGCAATCCACGCTGCGGCGTCCGGTGCATCCGCAGCGAGCGCGTCCAACTGCTCCGCCGTCCCGCCTCCCGTCACCCAGTCCGCAGCGTCCTTGCCTGCGCCCGGCAACTCCAGCACCTGCACCTTTTCCATCGTGCCGGCCAACGCGCGCGCCACCATGATGGCGTGCGCGACGCCGGCGTCGTCTCTGTCCGGGATGATGACGACGCGCTTAGCGCCGTTCAGGCATCTGGTGTGGGAGTCGCGCCATTTGCACGAGCCACCCGCATTGCACGTAGCGACGACGCCGAGCTTCTGCAGCGCGAGGGCGTCCTTCTCGCCTTCGACGATGATGATGGACTCGCCGCGCTCGATGGCTGCCCGCACCTGCGGAAGCAGGTAAACCACCTGGCGCACGGGCTTGCCCTTCAAGCCCCAGCTGATGCCGCCCACCTTGCTCGCGTCCGGGGTGCCCGGCCGGAAGGTCTTCGGGTCGAAGCGGACAACGTAGAAGAGCAGCTGCCCCTGCTCGTCCTCGTAGCTGTAGCGCGCTACCTCGCGGCCGAGCCCGGCCTTCTTCTCCTTGGGCGGAAACAGGTCGGAGACCTTCAGTCCCACCGCCTTCGTGATCTCGTTGAGATTGCAGCCGCCATGGCAGGTCAGCAGCGCCTTCCCCGCGTCGCCCTCGTGGATGGACAGGCTCGGCTTGCTGTCCTCGTGCGCCGGACAGCGAGCCTCCCAGCCCTCGCCGCAACGGCGCGCACCTTCGCCGGTGCGCTCGAGTAACGCCCCGATAAACTTCTGCACTGGAGCGCTAGACATCGCCGCGCTCCGACCACGGATCCTCTCCGAGGAGGCCAACGAAGAGCCCAGCCTCGAGCACCTCGGTGCGCGAGACGAAGCCGCCCTGGCCACGGACGTTTTCGCCGCACTCCTGGCACCGCTCGACGACGCGGACCGGCGCCATCAACAAGAACCTGGTTCTGTAAAACCAACGCCGCGGATGGAGGCAGCTCATTCGCGGCTCCTCGGCGCCGCGCGGCCGCGAACCAGGTGGCGCGCGTACACCTCGATCAATGCCTCGCCCACGTCCGCGACCAATTCGGGCGCGACCTCATGCTCATCAAGCACCTCCACCATCGTGCGAGTGACGTCCCTAAAGGCGCGGCTCATTGCTCGCTGGGTACGGTTCAATGGCATGTCGGTCTCCGTTGCCTCCGGGGACAGAAAGCAACCGAGGTCGGGACCGGCTACCACCCGAGTTCAGGCGAGCAGGCCGCGGAGCCGCGCAAGAATCGGAAGGCGCCTGGCCTTCAACTCGCGCACTCGCTGATCCAGTTTTCGACGAGAAAGTCCTGGGTCCTCGCGCGCAGCGAATTCTCGTAGCCCCATCCGACCGAGGACCGTGTCGCGAACCAACGGCCAATCCGCCAAAGTTATGCGCTCGGCGATGAGCTTGACCTCAGCCTCGGTCAAGCCAAACGGGGAGACCGCCTGCGCGGGTAGGCCATCCGGCGTTGCCACATTACTACTGAGCAATTCGCGGCCGCGGCGGCCTAACTCAGCAGCTGCCCTTCGCGCGCTCGTATCCGCGTGGGATGCGATCTCGTACGCGATGTATGCCGGCCCGCGGCCAACCCGGGCGCGCATTGCGCCCTCAAGGATGCTCGCCGAGATGCCCTGTTCAATGTCGTCTGACCCGTCCTCGGCTGCGTCAACGGCGACCGGCCTGAATCGAGTGGCGAGCGTCGGCCGCAGGGGACGGAATGCAGCGAGGATTAGCGTCGCGCAAGCGCGGTTGTGTGAGCGCTGATACTCCCTAACAACACCGTGGAGAAGCGAGGGAGCTCCGACCTCACACCCGTCATCGCTGCGAGCCCGGAGGCGGGCCAGAGCAGCCTGCGGCGAGGCGAAGGGCCGAAGCTCTGCCACCGACTCGCGAGCTGCCTCCCACGTCTCTCGGTGAAGCGAGAGCTCCTTTTCAACACCGAGTGCATTTGCTTCGAAAGACTTCCTGGTCGATTTGCGGGAGCGCGTGTTCATCCCATCCAAATCGCAAATTAATTATTTTCTGCGAAGATGGGGACGGAGACACCCGCGAAGAAAACTGAAATCCGCCGCGGGCCTACGAGCCCTGCGAGGGCCGCCATGGGCCGTGGGGGCGGCTCTGGTCACCCGAGGGGCACCCACCACCTCGCATGCGGAGCGCACGCCCCGGGGGCGCATTTGCCCCTCGGGGGGCCGGCGTCCCCTCCCTCATATTGGAATGTCCGCCTTACGGTCTCGGTACTCGCGCTTGATTGTCTCAGCAGAAGGCGGCCGCAACCCGGCCTTGGTCGCGAGCTCCTTGAGTGCCTTCCACTTCGATGGCCGCTTCCCCTTCTTGCGACCCGCGGCACGCCACTTCTCAACGGCCTGCTCGAAATCGTTCAACTCCACGCGCGCTCCGGCCTCGGGGAACGATGCTCTGAACGCGCCTAGGGCAAGCGCCACCGCATGTGGTGCGTGGATCGACTCTGCCGCGACGAGCTCCGAGGCGTGGGCGATGATGTCGATCAGCGACATCAATGCTTCCTTTTCCCAAGTGCCACCGATGACCGCCTCCCAAAGCTTGCAGGCCTCTCGGCAGTAGTAGTTATGAACCTTCTCGTCGTTCTGCGTGAGCCGCACCAACATGTGGTCCACGCGCTTGCGCAACATGAGCGTACGCAGGAGAGCACCGGCGCGCTTCGCCGACATCTCACCTGGCCATTCGGGAGTTTCTCCTGGCGCAAGATGAGCAGCTCGGAACTCGTTAGCCGCCTTTTCCGGGAACTCGAGCATGTCACTAGCGTTGTAGGTCCCCTCCTCGAACCAGCGCTGGATGTTCGTCATCAGCTCGGTTGGATAGAGCTGGCCGTACCACTTCTTGCTCATCACGATCGCAAGCAGGTGGTGCATCGCGATCGGATCATGCGGCTCCGGCTCGGGCTCATCCGAAGAGCACCTTGTGTCGTCGGGCGGTTCGATTTCGACCCAGCGTGGCTCACGCGGAGTTTCCGGTGGCGGTGGGGCGACGTCCTCCCAAGGCCACGACGGTTCATAGGTAGGAATGCCCTCGGTGCCGTCCGGTTCCGATTCGCAAAAGACGGTTGGCGGCTCGCGGTCGAGTGTCATTCCACCGAGGTCCTCGGCGTTTACTGTCGACGGCAGGCCATCGAATGCCTCCGCACTCTCCGCCCTCGCCAAAGCTTCGGCATCCGCGATTGTCATCCCCGGAGACGCGTCTTCCTCGGGGGACTCCCGAATCCCCATCGACTCCGGGCGCGCTTCGTCTAGTTTGGATGCCATCGGATCGACCTCCTCGGTCCGGTATTGAGAGGGATGGCCGGTGGCACGGCCGTCCCTTTCACCTTTCTACGATCCACCCCTGACCAAGCGTTCAGTCGCGCATCTGCAGCGTCGGGCAATTCGCAGTGAGTCCAGCATGTTGCGTCGATCCGAGCGGGCGCGCCGGTAGGTGATTTCGGCGTTGATTGCTTTCTGTAGGAGGCACCTTCGGAGCCTCCTTGCGCCTAGATCTCTCCACACGAGAGGACCGCCGGAGCGAAATCGCTTCGCTGCTCGCGGAAGCCGCACTTGAGCTACTGCGGAGCTGTTCGTCGACACGAGTTCCGTGCTTGCTCGTCCCGCTTCCGCCGCGACCCGTCCAGGCCCGCCCACTCGAGCCGCGACCGTGAACATCGAGCGCGCCGCCATCGAGGCCCTCTCGCCCGATCCCGCCAACGTCCGTCGCCACGGCGACCGGAACATCGAGGCCATCAAGGCCAGCCTGCGCCGCTTCGGTCAGCAGAAGCCCATCGTCGTCGACGGGGACGGCGTGGTGCGCGCGGGCAACTGCACGCTCGCCGCGGCGAAGTCTCTAGGCTGGACGGAGATCGCCGTGGTGCGCACCGAGCTCACCGGCGCCGACGCTGCTGCATTCGCCATCGCCGACAACCGGACCGCCGAGCTCGCGGAGTGGGAGGACGCGCAGCTCGTCCGCCTGCTCGAGCAGGTTGGCCTCGAGGGCACCGGATTCACGGACGACGACCTGGCCGAGCTACTCGACGCCACCCGCGAGCCCGCGCCGCTGCAGGGCGATCCGGACGAGATCCCCGACGAGCCAAACGACAGCTCCATCTACGTGGAGCTCGGAGACCTGTGGCAGCTCGGCGACCATCGCCTGCTCGCCGGCGATTCGACACGACCCGAGGACGTCGCCCGCGTCATGACTGGCGACAAGGCGGCCTGCCTCTACTCAGATCCGCCCTACGGCGTGAACTACCAGGGCGGCACGGAGGACAAGCTCACGATCCAGAACGATGGCGCCGAGGGCTTACCCGCGTTGCTCGAAGCCGCGTTTCGATGTGCCAACGACGTCCTCGCCGAGGGCGCGGCGATCTACATTTTCCATCCCGCGGGCGCGAACTCCGTGGTGTTCGCGAATGCCTTCGTCGGCGCCGGCTGGCGGCTTCATCAGGGGCTCGTCTGGCGAAAAGACGCATTCGTCTTAGGACACAGCGATCACCACTACGCGCACGAGCCGGTCCTCTTTGGCTACGCGCCTGGAGGCGGTCGGCGCGGCCGCGGTGGTGAGGGCTGGTACGGCCCGAACAACGTGAGCTCCGTGTTCGACGTGCCGCGCCCCAAGCGCAACGACGACCATCCAACTTCCAAGCCTGTCGCGCTCATCACCCAGATGCTCGCCAACAGCACCGCGGGCAGGGACATCGTCTACGAGCCCTTTGGCGGCTCGGGCAGCACTCTGATCGCGTGCGAGCAGCTCGGGCGCCGGTGCAGAGCTCTCGAAATCGACCGCCGCTACGCACAGGTGATCATCGATCGCTGGGAGCGAATCACCGGGCGCAAGGCGGAGAAGATCGGCGGTGCCGAATGACCGCCAACATCGAAGCCCGAAAGCTCAGCGTGAAGCAGCAGCGCGCGCTCGAGGTGCTTTTGGTCGGCGGCACCGACGAGCAGGCCGCCCAGGCTGCCCAGGTCTCGCGCCAGACCATCTCGAAGTGGCGCAATCACCATCCGGGCTTCGCGGACGCGCTCGCCCTCGCCCGCGACGAGATGTTGTCGCGGACCAGCGCGCGCTTGCACGCTGCGACGACAATCGCCGTTCGCGCCTTGGAGGAGGTCGCCAAGGATGTGCGCAATCCCAGCGCCCGCGTCTCGGCGGCGAAGGCGATTATCGAGTTCAGCCAGAAGGCGCTCGAGCTGGAGGAGCTGGAGGTCCGGCTCACTGCACTTGAGGAGCGACTCGCCGAGCAGAAGGCGCACGGTGGTCGATGAGCCGCCTGCGCCGCATGGGGAAGTCACCCGCCACGCGGCTCGCGGCTCTGGAGACTCGGGCCGAAGCCTTCGAGCCTCCGATGAGGTCCAGGCGTAGTCAGGAGCCGCTGGACCCGGCCCTCGTCCAATTCGCCGAGCACTGCGGCTGTGAGCGGCACCTGAGCGACGGCGAGCTTGAGCGCATCACCACCGGCGAGTGGATGTCGCGATTCTCGAACGAGGAGCTGGTGAAGCTGGAGATGGGAGCGCGGCAAGCAATGGCGGAGCGGGCATCGCAAGAGGCGCTGCAATGAAGCTCGCGCGACGAATCCTCACCGTCGAGCGCGCACTCGGTGGACCGCACTTCGTCTCCTGGGATGAGTACAACGCCGCGTACCAGCGGCTGCAGACCGCGATGGTCGCGAAGATGAAGGCGATGGCGTTCGGGGGACCCGAGCCCGTCATCGACCCGGTGCAGCGTGAGGCTGATGGACGTGTCCTCGAGCGATGGCGTCGCCAGTGCGGCATCCCTGAGTCCGACCCGAACGAGGTCAAGGCCAGGCTGGTCGAGCAATTCCGGCGAATGACCAGCAACCCGACGTGGACGTGGAGCGATGCCCACCGAAGCCCTGCGGCGGTGAATCCATGAGAGCGCTGGCGCGACGAATGGAGCACGTCGAAGAACTGGCGGCGACGAAGTTCCCAGCTCGCACCAACCTGGTTACGGCGGCGAACGTCGAGGCCGTCGTGGCCCTCGGCTGCGCGGCACATGCAGAGCCCGGCGAGTACGGCCGGCTCACGATGCGCGATTGGCTGGCGCGGTTCACGATGGACGAGCTGCTCGTGCTCGAGAGGGCGGCCCTGGAACACGAGGTGTCCGGATGAGCCCACGAGGATTCGCGAAGCGGATCGCCCGAGCCGAGCGGGCTGCGCCGCGGCCCACGCCGCCGGACACGCCCGAGCTGCGGGCGGCGTGGTGCCGAGAGAACGGGCTCCCCGAGGACACGGTGCTCATCGGCTGGCCCGGGCCGTTCGTCATCTGCCTGCCGGCAATCGACGAACCCTGCTGAGCCCGCCCTGAGGAGACGCCTTGAGACATCGGAATCGCGTGAAGCGCCTCGAGCACGCCTTCGGAACCGAAACCGAGGAGGAGACCTACGAGCGCGCGATGGAGAAGCAGGCGCACAACTTCGAGGTCATGGTTTGCGGCGGCACCAACCGAGAGCAGGCACTCACCAAGACCGAGGTCGCGGCGCTCCAGGCGCGGGGTACGTATGGTTTGGCGTGGATCGTGGCGTGCTCGTTCGAGCAGGAGCGACAACCGTGAAGACCATGCTCCGGCGTATCGCGAGGGCCACGGAGGCCGTCGACCTTCTCGTGCCGGTGAGGGACCTGGTCACCCGCGACGACATCGCCTGGGTCGTCGAGGTTGGCTGCGACGCTCACGCGACCGAGGACGAGCTCGGCAAGCTCGAGAAGCAAGCCTGGATGGCGAGGTTCACCGTGGCCGAGCTGGACAAGATCGTGGAGGCCGCAGGCGGCGCAGAGCAGTTCGGCCCCAATGCAGTGGCGCGGAGGAACTCGTGACCCAGATGAGCAATCGGCTTGCCCTGCTGGAGAAGGCCGTTCCCAAGCCGCGCGTCGACACGCCCGAGGCGCGACGCGCCTACTGTCGCGATAATGGACTGCCCGAGGACTGGGTGGTGCTCGGACTGGGCAGCAAGATGGTGATTGTGCTGCCGCCGTTGGATGGGCCGCCGCGGTAGGCGCGTGAGGACCTCGGACCATCAGTTATCTCCTACCTTCATTTCAGCGTTCAAAGATCACAGACGTTCGTCGCTCCGCTCTGGGATCCTGAGAATTGGGGAAAGGGGGGGCCCATGTCCCTGCCCAAGGCTGTTTGCGATCTCTGTGGCCTCGAGCTGGTGGCGGCGGCACGCAACGCCGATGCGATTGAGGTGGTTCGCGAGGTCTTTGCCCAGCACCTTGAAAGTTGCCAAGCGCTGTCTCGTCAGGACGCTGTATCGACTGCCGCCGACTGGGCGCGCAGAGAGCTCGAGGTCGTCACCGCGTAGGTGTCTCCCGGCCACCCGTGTAGAATTCGGCCCTATCTCAACGACTCTTGCCGCGGGGGCAAGTGGTGGTCGGCGACGAAAAAAAACTTTGGGACCAAATCGCTCGAACTGCGCTCGACGCGTTCGGCGACGTGGCCGTCGTCACCCGAGTCGTCCGTAACGAGGGCGTCATTGCCGTCGTCGCCGTGTGCCATCGCGACCCTGTCCGCGACGAGTCGGCGCAGCGCGTGCTCGGTGAGCGGTTCCGTCGCGGCCAGGGGATTCCAGGCCGAGTCTGGGAGTCGGAACGTGGAATTCTGCTCGTCGATGTCGACAGCGCAGCGCTGGCAGAAATTGGCCCCCCGTCTTCGCGCAACTACGTCCGCGAAGTCGGACTCCAGTCAACGATGCTCGTACCACTGAGGCAGGCAGGCAAGGTGGTCGGCACCCTCGGAGTAGCGAGAGACCTGGGTAGGCCTCCGTACTCCGAGGACGATTTCGAGCGCCTGGCAGCGATGGCTGTCCTCGCACCGTAGATTGTCAGCCCTCAAAGGCCCGCCGCGCCTATTACCGCGACATCGGGCTGCCTGAGGGCTCGCCCCCTCGCCAAGCAACCGAGCGCTCCCTAGCTTGGAGGCTGAAGGGGAACCATGCGAGCAGCGGCCATTCAGGCACGGGGGATTCTCGCCGTGGCGGCGCTGGTGGTGGTCATTTCTGGGCTCAAGGCGGCCGCGTCGTGGGTCCTGCCCTCATTGCTTGGGCTGCTGGCGGCGATCTTCAGCTTGCCGGTCCTGCGCTGGCTCCAGGAGCGGCGCCTGCCGCGCGTCCTGGCGGTGGTGGCGACGGCGGTGTTCAACCTGGGTTGGGTTTTCGTTCTTCTGGGCGTTGTCGGCAGCTCAATCGCCAAATTCGTCGCGGAGGCGCCCAAGTACCAGGCCCGCTTCCAGGCACTGACCTCCGGCCTGATCGCAACGCTGAACGCAAAGGGGATCGACGTCGACAAGTCCCTGGTGACCGCCGTGCAGCCGCGAAGCCTGGTCTCCTTTCTGGAGAGCCTGATTGCGGACGTCGGCAGCCTCCTCTCTCAAGGGGCCGTCATCTTCCTCGTCATGTTCTTCTTTCTGCTCGAGGCCGACCTGACGGAGTCCAAGGCGGCGTATCTCGCCTCGCGCGGCGATCCCAACCGCATGGACGGCATGCGAAAGGTCTTCGATCGACTGCAAAGCTACCTGGGCTTCAAGACGGCCATGGGACTCATCGACGGCATTCTCACCGCTGCTTTCACGGCGGTGATGGGGGTCGAGTTCGCCCCGTTGTGGGGATTGCTCACCTTCGTCTTCTACTTTGTGCCGAACGTGGGATCGCTCCTATCCACGATTCCGCCGGTGCTCGTGGCGTTGCTCCAGGTTGGTCCGGGGCGCGCCCTGGGGCTGCTCGTGGGCTATGTAATCCTGCACACGGTGCTGAACACCTTCATCGAGCCCCGGGTGGTCGGGAAGAGCTTCGGCGTCTCGCCGCTGGCCACGTTCCTGGCCGTGCCGTTCTTCGGGTGGATGTGGGGCCCCGTGGGGATGCTGCTGGCGGTGCCGCTGCTCATGGTGATTCAGATCGTCTGCGACACCATTCCCGCAGAGCGTTGGGTGGCCGTCCTGCTCAGCTCGGAGCCCCCCGAGGCGACGACCGAGAAGCTGAGAAGGCCGACGAAGCCCAGGGGGCCTACGGCACCCTCGGGGCCACCGCCCATGCCCGTCCACCACTGATTTGGCTGCGCAAGCGTATCGTTCGCCAGCCCTTCAGTGGACGGTTCGCCGCCCGGTGAGGCTGCCCGTCGAGACGAGGTATGCCGACCGCACCAACTCGAAGTGACTGAACGCCTGCGGGAAGTTGCCCAGCTGCCGTTGCCCCCGCGGGTCGTACTCCTCCGACAGCAGCCCGAGGTCGTTGGCCAACGAAGCCACGCGCTCGAAGAGCCGCACGGCATCATCGTGCCGCCCCATCAGCTCGTAGGCGTCGGCGAGCCAGAACGAGCAGGCGAGAAAGGTTCCCTCTTCACCGGTGAGCCCATCCACGTCTCCCACGGGCCGAAAGCGCAGCACCAGGCCGTCCTGCAGCAGGTCGCGCTCGATCGCCGCGACCGTGCCCACCACCCGGGAATCGTGGACCGGGAGGAAGCCGGTGATGGGGATGATGAGGAGGCTCGCGTCCACGTCGGTGCTTCCATAGAACTGCGTGAAGGTGTTCAGCCCCTCGCTGTAGCCCTTGCTGCACACCTCATCGACGATCTCTTGCCGGAGCTTTCGGAGGTGGCCGATGGGCTCCTTCGGATCGAGCCGCTCAATGACCTCGATGCAGCCGTCCACGGCCCGCCACGCGGCGACCTTGGACGCGGTGAACGAACGCTCGGGCCCTCGCATCTCCCAAATGCCGCGATCGGGCTTCTGCCATCCGGTTCGAAGGAACTCGCCAATGCCGAGCGCGGCGCGGAGCGTGTGCTGGGGATCGTAGATAGAAGGGCCGAGCACGCTCGCTGCGAACCGGACGGTGTCCACCACCTCGCCGATCACGTCGAGCTGGAACTGCTCGTACGCCGCGTTGCCAATGCGAACCGGCCTTGCGCCACCGTAGCCAGTGAACCAATCGAGCTCGGCCTCCGAGAGGCGCCGCTCGCCCCGGATGCCGTACATGATCTGGGTCTGCGACGGCTCGCCTGCGATGGCCCGCGCGCTCCAGTGCCAGAACGCTTTGGCCTCCTCCTCGAGGCCGGCGACCATGAAGGCACTGAGGGCCAGCACCGAGTCGCGCAGCCACGTGAAGCGATAGTCCCAATTCCGAACGCCACCCGGCGTCTCCGGCAAGGACGTGGTGGGCGCCGCCACGATGCCTCCCGTCGGCGCGAAGGTGCAGGCCTTGAGGGTGATGAGCGAGCGGACGACCTCCTCGCGGTACTGCGGTGGCGGCCTGATCTGGGCGCACCACCCGGTCCAATAGCTCTCCGTCTTTCGCTCGGACTGCCAAGGATCGACGCCACCCGGCGGCGGCTCGTAGGAGCGGCCATACGTGAGAATGAACGAGCGACGCTCGCCAGCGGTCATCGTGAAGTCGAGCTCGAAGCGCGGCGGCCTGGCGTCGGAACCCGCGCGTAGGTAGAGCGCGTCCGGGCCCGCAACGGCCTGGGTGAAATCCTGTTCCTCGCTCAGCCGCGGGACGGCTCGGCCGAAGGCAAAGCGCGGCTTGAGCTCGAAGCGGACTTGCACGCCTCCGGACAAGCACTCGAGAGTGCGCACGATCTGCGGGTGCTCTTGTCCGGGTGGCATGAAGTCGATGAGCCGGAGCATCCCTCCATCGACGATGAAGTCTGTCTCCAGGATCAACGTGTCTCGGCGATAGCGCCGCCAGATCTCACGCGGGGGCGCGCTGGGGGCGATCCGCCAGAATCCGTTTTCGGCGGTGCCGAGCAGCGCCGCGAAGCAAGCGTCCGAGTCGAAGTCCGGCAAGCAGAGCCAGTCGATCGACCCGTCGCGCGTCACCAGCGCTGCCGACCGCATGTTCCCGATCAGGCCGTGGTCCTCGATGCGAGCCTGGCGCCGCTCGACGCTCGTGGGCTTTAGCCCCCAGCGCCTCGGCGAGCCAGAAGGAAGGGCTTGTTCGTCCATGAAAAATCTCTTCGCTGGACTATTGGAACCGTGCTTCGCGCCGGCAAACGCCATCCGACCGGAGAGAGGGCAGGCTGGAGCGGCGTGAGGCGAGCGCTCAGGGCCCGCCCTAGTGGACGGGCGGCGCGTGCTCCGCCGCGGCCTCGCGGAACGCGTTGCCCACCCGGCGGCTCAGATCCTCGAACCGACGCGTCAGCTCCGCCTCGAGCTCCTTGCGAATCACCGTCGGGCCATAGGACTGGAATGCCGAGATGAACCGCTCGCAGAGCTTGGCATCGGCCACCAGGAAGAGCGCCGAGGAGTCGCGCGGCAGCTTCTTCTTGATGTCGTCAAACCGCATCAAGTCCTCTTCGTAGCCTGAGGCCTTCTCGCCGGCCTCTATGGAGCCCTCGAGCGCAGCGAAGGGCATCAGCAGGGGACCAAAGAAGTTGGCGAGCACGTATCCGGTCATCTCCCCTGCGGAGCTGGCCGCCGAGGTGATGTCGCCCTCGCGGTAGGTGAAGGCTCGGTCCAGGAACGTGCCGCGGATCGTGACCCGTCCGATCAGGGGCCGAGAGACAACGCCCACCTCGTGAAGCCACGGCTCCTTAGTGCCCTTCTCGTCGATGACCTTGCCGAGAGTCTGTTCCGCTACGTGTGCCCCATCGAATCTCAACGCGCAGATCTCCATTTTCCAATCTCCTCCTGACCCCGGGTGCGAAGCGTGCTGCCCCACGAAGCTAGGCAGCCCCACATCGAAAACCCTGCCGGCCGAACCCATGCGGGGCGAGTGTTTGCTCGCGGGTTCGTCTTCTCGCGGCCCGCCGGGTGGCCGTGGCACGCGACCTAACCTGCCGAGGCGCGCTCGGACCACTCGGTGTGGGTCGCGCGGTCCGTCCCACCCGAGGACACGACCGGGGAGGCGCCCCTGCCGCGACGAGGTGACACGCCGCCCGGCGGTCAGGCCGGCCTTCCAGGAAGCCGGGTTGGTTGCAGCCGGGACGAGCGCTCGTTGACGAGGTCACGGCGCATGCCAACCGTGGACGGTGGCCGGCGGAAGGGACCTGCGCCCCGGTCGGAAGGAACGGCCTATGAACAAGTTCGTGGTCGTCGTCGTGTCTGAGGAGTCAAAGGCCTATGAAGCGCTACAAGCCCTCCGCGCGCTTCACGATGAAGGAGAGCTCACGCTCTATGGCACCGTGGTGGCAAGGCGTGGGGCCGAGGGCAAGCTCTTCATCAAGGAGCGCAATGACGAAGGGCCCCTCGGCACGGGGGTGGGCGCGCTGACAGGCGTCCTGATCGGCGCGCTTGGCGGCCCGGCGGGCATTGCTGCGGGCTTGGCGAGCGGAGGCATCGTGGGCGCGGTGCGCGACGTGCTCCACGCCGACGTCAGCGAGGATTTCCTCGACGACATCGCACGTCGGATCAAGCCCGGCGACTTTGCGGTGATCGCCGAGGTGTCCGAGGAGTGGATGGCCCCGCTCGACACCCGGATCCAGGCGCTGGGCGGAACGGTGATTCGCGAGGGAAGGAGCGACTTCGAGGGTGAAAAGCTCCGGCAGGTGGCCGAGTACCGGAGAAAGGAGTTCGCCCAGCGAAAAGCGGAGCACGCGAGCGGCAAGGCGAAACGCATGGAGTCCCAACTGGAGGCCGACCTTCACGACGCGGAGGAGAAGCTGCGCCGCACCGCCGAGAAGGCGCGCTACAGCCTGGCCCAGACCCGCGTCGAGGCCGAAGCCAAGGTGAAGGCGCTGGAAGAACAGGCGGCCAAAGCCAAACCGGAGGTTCGCAGCGAGCTGCAGAAGCGCATCGCCGAGTTGCGCAACGACTACGAGACCCGCGAGGGAAAGCTGCGGCAGGCCTACGAGCTCACGCAAGAGGCCCTGTCGCACTAGCTCGTCCTCGCACCTCGGTTTCGAATGTGCGCTCCCACAGCGCGCTCGACGCGAGCCAAGATGGAGGCACGTCCAGGGCGCCTTCGCGCTCACGCCAAGGATCGAAAGCGCGAGGTCACCCATGCGAATCGCGCACGTCTCCGATCTCCACGTCCTTTCGAAGTTCGGCGACGAGTGGCGCCGCGCCCTCTTCAACAAGCGCATTACCGGCTACGTCAACGTGCTGATGCATCGCGGCCGGGTGTACCGTCGCGACTACCTGCGCGCCGTGCTCGCCGAAGCCGCGCGCCAGGCCGAGCACGTCGTGGTCACCGGCGACATCACCAACCTCTCGCACGAGAGCGAGTACGCCGAGGCCCGGAAGATCCTCAGCGAGTTGGGCGCGCGCGTCGAGGTGACGGTGGTGCCGGGTAACCACGACATCTACCTGCCGGAGATTGCGCAGCATCAGCGCTTCTCGCACCACTTCGAACCCTTCCTGAAGAGCGACCTGCCGGAGGCGGCGGTCGAGGTCGCGGCGGGTCGATTCCCGGTGGTCAAGCTCCGGGGCTCGGTGGCGCTGATCGGGCTCTCCACCGCCGTGCCCAGGCCGCCCTTCGTCTCGGCCGGCCGGCTCGGGAAGGCGCAGCTCGCCGCTCTGAAGTCCGTGCTCTCGCGGCCCGAGGTGGCTACGCGAACGCCGGTGGTTCTCCTCCACCACGACCCGCTCGATACGCCGGTCCGCTTCGAGCAGCTCCGTAGCGGGCTCGTCGACGCGGGCGCGCTTCGGAGCGAGCTCTCCCACCTGCGACGCGGGCTCATCCTCTTTGGCCACCTCCACGTTCGTCGCCACAGCCGGCTCGAAACCGGGGCCGGCGCGCTCGACGTGGTGTGCGCCAGCGGCGCGAGCCTGGATCACCGTGACCCGCGGGTGGCCGCGGGCTTCAACCTCTACGACATCGCCGACGATGGCGCGGTCGGCGATCTCGAGGCCTGGGTGCTCGACCCGGAGACCGAGCGCTTCTCCCGCGGCCCAATTCCGCCCGGAGGCCCGTCATGAAGTACCGACGAGCCTTGGTGGTGGCCGATCTGCGCGCCGAGCCGGGCCCCATCTTCGAGACGCTCCGACGCGTGGCGCCCGGCCTGGAGCGCGTGGTGGTGGTGGCGAAGATTCGCGGCCTGGCGAGCTTCTGGTCGAGCGAACCCGCTCCGCCCGATCCGCGTGACCTGGAGGCGCTCGAGCGCTGGAAGGTCGCGGCGAGCAGCCTTCCCAGTGCGACGGTGACGCCAGCCCCCGACACGACCGTCGACGCGCTGCTTGATCTGGGGCTCGCCGAGCGGGTGGAGCTCATCGTCGGCGTGGCGCGGGCACCGGAGAGCGTGGACCTGGTCAAGAAGGTGGCCCGGCTTCTCGGCGTGGCCGCGCTTTGGGCGGCGGACAACGTGCCGCGCCAAGTCGTGAAGCGCCTCTCGTGCGTCGCCCTGGGCCAGCGCGACCGAAACGCGATGATCGCCTTCTTGCGGGAGCAAGCCGACGAGTCCGTCGAGGTGGTGGGGGTGGGGCCGCCGCGACTCGGCCCGACCGAGCTCCAGGCCGCCGTGCAGGTGCTCGGGATCCGCGCCAGCGTGGAGGTGCTGCCCACCTCGGTTCGCTCGTTGCGCGCGGCGATGAGCGCTTCGGCGATGGCGCATCCCAGCGATCTGGTGGTGCTGGCTCGCGCGCCCACGCTCCTCATCGTGCACTTCGGGTGGCAGACGCCGGTCCTCGTGGTGCCCCCTGCCCTCGAGCCCGCGCCACGCGAGCCGGCGCTGGATGTCACCGATGTCGCCGTGTTGAACGGGACGATCCGTGGACGGGTCCGTGCCATCTCCCGGCTCGGCACCGTGGTGCCCACGGACGGGCGCGAGGTGGCCTTCGTGTCGCGGGGGCAAGTCATCGGCCGATCCGTAGCCACCGCCGCCGGCGAGATCGAGCTGCCCGATCACGCAGACTTGAGGTGGCTCGGGGTGCGGCTCGTGAAGGTAGACGCTGGGCTCGAGAGCTCAGCGGAGGTCGAAAGCCGGATCGCCGTGCTCCATCCGGGTCCGACGCCGCTGCTGCTCTTCGACGCGGAGCTGCCCGAAGAGAGGCTCCGACGCGTTCCCGAGCTGGCGCGCGCGGGTGGGCTGGAGCCCATCGCGATTCGGCTCCGCCCCACCTGCAGCGCCTCGATGATCCGTGAGCGGCTGCGCCATGCGGGCATCACGCCCCAGGTCGCGTCCGCGCTCGACGCGCGCGCGCTCCTCGATGAGGGCGACGCCCTCGACGTGAACGAGTTCAACGATGCCGTGCGGCTCCGGCGGGTGGCGTCCACGATGCGAGCCGCAGGCTTCACCATTGGCGCCATCCTGGACCGCGAGTCGCCCGAGCTGGACTCCGTGCCCGAGCCGGCGGCGATTTCCATCGAGGGAAACGGCGTGGAGCTCGAGCTCGAGAACGCCAAGGCGCGCGCGTGGCTGCTCAAAGGGATTGCGGGGGCGCAGGAGTCGGTGGGCCTGCAGGCCTACATGGCCGCGGACGACGACGTGGGCCGAGCGGTCGAGGCGGCCCTCGTCGAGGCCGGTGCGCGCGGCGTGAAGGTCCGCGTGCTCATCGACTCGCTGCACGGCTGGCACGGCTCTCTGGGGACCGAGAACCCCCTGCTCTCGCGGCTCGCGGGCAAGCCTGGGATCGACCTGCGGGTCTGGCGGCCGATCACCGGCCTGCCCTCGATGACCGACATCAAGCAGCGCAACCACCGCAAGATCGCCCTCATCGATGGGCGGGTGGCACTGGTGGGCGGGAGAAACCTCTCGCACGAGTACTACACGGGCTTCGCCGAGGAGCGCCTCACGCCCACGGCGAACTGGCGCGAGGTCCCCTGGCTCGACGCGGGCGTGCGCGTCGAGGGCCCCGCGGTGGCGGCGATCGCGGCAAGCTTCCTGGAGAGCTGGAAGGAGGCCGGCGGCTCGCCCTTCCCCATCCAGGTCCGCGAGCCCGCAGGCAAGGCCGTGGTGCGCGTGGTCCTGCACCGCGGGCTCCGCGATGCGCACGCGCTCGAGGCGTTTCGGGCGCTCATCGACGGCGCGCGGTCGCACGTCCACATGGTGAGCGGCTTCCCGTACGTGCTTGAGCTTCAGCACGCGCTCCTCCGGGCGCTCGCACGCGGCGTGAAGGTGCGAGCGCTGTCCGGGCACCTCACGCCCACGCATGACGGGACGCCCTTCGCTGGGCCTTGGGCGCACGCCCGCATGGCCGCCACGGACCTCGTGCACTCGCGCCTGGACCCGATTGTCGAGGCCGGTGGTGAAGTCTTCCTGTTCGGCCAGCCGCGCCTGCCGGGCTGGGACCCGGGCATCCGCGTGATCTACCCGCATGTGCACGCCAAGCTGATGACGGTGGATGGACTGCGCTGCGCGGTGGGGAGCGCCAACCCCGACGTGGTCTCGTCCTACTGGGACAGCGAGCTGCTGCTCGTCGTCGATGAACCGACCGCAGTCCAGGATTGCGAGCGGCGGATCGCTGAGCTCATCGCAACCTCGGTCCGCGTGAGCCGCGACGATCCCGCCTGGCAAGAGCGCGCTCGGCGGCGGCTGTGGATGCGTCACTGGCCCGGGATGCTGAACCTCTGACCGACAAAGCGTCTCACCCCATCGTACCGAGGCCAGCGAAGCGCCCCGCCGCGATCCCCAGGCACAGGACGCCCAGAATCAGGGCGGGCGCGAAGCCCTCGCCGAGTCGCCGATGGGTTTGAACGGCGCCGCCCATCAACACCGCGCAGCACAGCGCGGCGATGGGGGTCAGCACCGGCGCAATGCCCGTCGCGATCGGGAGCACCAACCCTGCTGCGCCCGCAACCTCGGCGAGCCCGAGCAGCTTGATGCGCCCTGGCGGCCAAGTCGCGGCCCAGTGCATTCGTGTGGCGAGCTTCTCGCGCGGCACGATCACCTTGACCAGGCCGGTGAGCATCAGCGCCAATGCGGTGAAACCTTGAGCGATCCAGAGTGCGGTGTTCATGGGGTCACCCCTCCTTGGCGCGTTGGCACCGGATGAGAAGGAACGCGCGGCAGCGGGTGGCGCAGGATGGCCGCGATTCGAAGCACGTCGGCCCCGAGCGCCTGCAGGCAGAGCTCGGTGATTTGCGCGCCGTAGGCCGCTGAGCTTCGCCCCTCGCCGATCTGCAGCAGCGCCTCGCGGATGCCTCCAAAGATGAAGTCCCGCGCTACCGCCGCGCTCGGCGCACGAAAGACGCCGAGCCGGACGCCTCGCTCCAGGTCGCGCAGCGGCAGCTCCAGGCCCCCCACCTTCCACATCCGGGCAACGAAGCGACACCAGACCGGATCCTGCTGGGCCATGGAGAAGAAGAGTCGGAGCCCGAGACCGAACCTGAGCCCCGGCTCCGAGATGCCCTCGAGGGCCGCCTCGATGACCTCGACGATTTCGCGCGTGGTCCACTCGCTGGTCGCGGCCAGGAGCTCTTCGACGCTCTCGAAATGGTTGTAGAACGTGCCTCGCGAAATGCCGGCGGCCTGCGCGAAGTCGTCGATTTTCGGCGCGTCGGGGCCCATTGCCGCAAAGACCTTGAGGGCGGCCTCGAGAATTCGGGTCTCGGTGCGCGCGCTGCGCTGACGCCCCACGCGCGTCCGATGGTCCGCCCTGCGCCGCGCCTTGGATCTTGCCGAGCCCATACCTCATGGATATTCATGTTGAACAAATGTGTCAACTTGACACGAGAGTCCACGACGCAAGTTGCTGGCGGCTCGAGCACGAGCCGGCCGGCGGGCAGGCGACCATGGGACGAACCGCAACCATCACGGATGAGCGCCTTCTCGAGGCCGCGCGCGCGGAGTTCCTCGCACACGGCATTCGCGCCACGTCGCGGGCGATTGCGCAACGGGCGGGCGTCTCCCCGGGGATGCTCTTCCTCCGCTTCGGGAGCAAGGAGGCGCTCTTCGCGGCGGCGATGAACATGAGGAACGAGACGCTGGACCTGCCGCTGGACCTCCTCGCGCGGGTGGGAAAGGGTTCCGTCCGCGACACCCTCGTCGACGTCGGCGAGCGGTTGCTCGACAAGCTCTTCTTCACCCTGCCGGGACAGCTCATGGCCTGGGCCAATCCGGATTCAGATCCGGATTCAGCTCAGGGAGACCGACAGGCCGAGGATTTCCACCAGCGCCGGTTCCCGGCCCTCCAGTTGGTGGTCGACTACTTGCGGGCGGAGGCGCGGCTCGGGCGGATCAAGCTCGCCGACCCGTTCGTGGTGGCGCAGGCCTTCAGCGGGTCGCTCTGGTTCTTCGCGTACGGGCAGGTGATGGCCGGGAAGCGCCGGGCTCCCCAAGCCGCGTCCTCCCATCGCGCGTTCGTTCAATGCCTGGTCGACACGCTCTGGGGTGGACTCCAGCCGTAGGTCACCCGCGGGCGCGCGGGACTCGAGATCACAATGCCGGTGGGTGGGGAGACTGCGACCGCGAGCCGGAGTCTTCCTTCGCAGCCGCCTCGCGCAGGGCCTCTTCCAGGCGCCCGCGGAGCTCCTCGCGGACCACACTCTGGTAAATGTCGACGGCCTCCGCGCGGGTGGAGACGACCAACTCGTCTACGTACGTGTCCTCGGCGAGGAGGACCAGCGCAGAGCTGTTCTTGAGAAGCTTGGCGCGGATGATGTCGAAGATCGTGTGGTCCGCTTCTTCTTCGTCCGTGGTTCCGAGCAGGCCGCCCACCGCGGCCCCGAGGGCCCCGCCGGCGCCAATGCCCGCCGGCCCAGCCACCGCGCCAACGAGAAGCCCGGTGAGCGCGCCCAACGCGGTGCCGAGGAGTGGAGTGGATCCCTCCTCCGCCCAGTAGCCGTCTGCTCCGAGCACGCCGTACACCGCGATCTTTCCGCTCTTGCGCCGCTCGATCATGCCGATGTGCTCGATCCACGGGTCGCCGAGGTGGGTCTCCTGAAACTGGGTCAGGATCTCCTGAGCCCGCTCGGCCCCCGAGAAGATGACGACGCCCAACTTCAAGGCCATGAAGTCCTCCGCGGCAGGATCAACCTGAAGTGAGTGCGCATCCCCGGGGGAACCTAGGGAGCCTTCTCGTGGAGACCGGCACCCGTGCTGGAAGCCATTGGCTTCTGCGCTGCCTCACGAAGCGCTTCTTCCAAGCGCCCCTTGAGCTCGTCTCGGATGGGCTGCTCGTACACCTCCCGAGCGCCGCGGCGGGTCGAGCTCAGCAGGTCGTCCACGTGCCGATCGTCCGCGAGGAGGGCCAGCGCAGAGCTGTTCTTGGCGAGCTTGCCGCGGATGATGTCGAACATCGTCCCATTCACGGTCTCTTCGTCCACGCCGCCGAGCAGGCCGCCCATTGCCGCGCCCGCTGCTCCGCCGATGGCAATTCCGGGAGGCCCCGCGAGCGCGCCCAGGAGCAAGCCGGTCATGCCGCCGACCGAGACGCCCAGGAGGGGCTCAACGCCTTCTTCCTCCCAGTTCACGTCGCTCCCGAGCGCGCCGTACATGGCGATCCGACCACTCTTTCGGCGCTCGATGACGCCGACGTTCTCAGCCCACTCGTCGCTTGGATGGAGCTCCCGGTATCCGGTGAGCACCTCGCCCGCCCGATCCGCGTCGTCGAAGATCACCACCCCGAGCTTCAAAGCCATGGCGCATGCTCCATTGTGAGGGACCACCCCAGGTGAACCGCGTAGGGCGCGCACCTCGAGGAGGCGCGCGCATCACTTGGCCTCCGCCACGCAGACTGTTCACGAATCCAGAATCGGCCACGGCTCCTGTCCTTCGATAAACGGCGGACCTCGCGCGGCGAGCGCAGGTCAGGCCGCTGGCGGAGCGCGGAGGACATCGCCGCGGCGCCGCCATTGCGTGGGCGTGGTCGAGGTCCATCGGCGGAATGCACGAAGGAAGGCGCGGGGGCTGGAGTAGCCCAGCTGGGCCGACACCTCGTCGATGGGCAGGACCGTGGTGTCGAGCAGGTGGGTGGCCTTCTCCGCGCGGACGGCATCGAGGAGCTCGTGGAAGTTGGTGTCCGACTGCTCGAGCCGGCGCTGGAGCGTCCGCGTGCTCATGCGGAGCTTCACGGCCAACCTGCTGAGCGTGGGTGCCTGCTTCCCCAGCATGCTGGCCAGCTGCTCCCGGATGAACGAGGGCACCACTCGAATCCGGACCTCTTCGAGCTCGCGCGTCGCACGTGCAGACAGGAAGGCGAAGAGGCCTGCATCCGCCTTGGGCGGTGTCCGCTGCACCGCCGCCGCCCCGAGCACGAGCGAGGTCGAGCGCTGGCCAAACTCCACCTTGCTGGTGCCGAGGAATTGCTCGAACTCTCTCTCCGAGCCAGACCGTCGCTGCGTGAAGGTGGCGCGCTCGGCCACGAAGTCCGCCCCGATTGCGGCGCGCAGAATCCGAACCACGAGCGCCACCTCGTGTTCAGCGAGCTCCCAGTTCGGCGGACCATCTGCCGGGGGAGTGAACGTGACCCGCCACGGCCAATGCGAATTCTCCAGCCGCAGGCGGCTCACTGGCCGCAAGAGCGAGAAGTGCTGGACGACGAACTCGACCGCGGCGCGACCCGTGGGCGCGACCTGTGGGCCGAACTCCAGCACGCCCAGCGAACCGGGTGGCAGCGCCAGCGCGCTGTGCAGGCCAAGGTCTGGGTCGCCCAGGAGGGCGGCGCCATCCGCGCAGAACTGGGCCACCTTGTCCGCCGGGAGAAGCAGCGGGAGGGTGTCGCACTCCCCGTAATCGCCCAGGCGTCGCGCGATGCCGGTGGGGCAGTACCCCTGCGCGCGAAGGACCGTCGCAAACGGACGGACGAATTCTTTGGAGATGTAGGACATCTCGCGGACGCTCTCCGACGACTGGCTCTGCTCGCACCTTTCGCTTGAAGCATCAACGCTTGGCCCGCCGCGCGCCACACGTCTCGTCCGAATTTGGCGCCCTCGGCGACTCTTGGCGTGATCTGTCACTGGGTTTTCGTCCGGGGTTCGTCAGGATTGCGCGGGAGGGGGAAATTCGGTGGGCCACCATGGCTTCGGAAAATCACCAAGCTGCACGCCATTCGCTCGACTGGTCATCCGTCGCCCGACTGATCGGAGAGCTGTCGCGGGTCCCGATGGTGGTCCTGGACGAGTGCGGGCGGGTTCAGCATTTGAGCTCGGCTGCTGAGGCGGCGCTCGGCTGGAGTCGCGAAGCGATCCAGGGATCTGAATTCTTCGCTCGCCTCAGCCCGGTCAGCGCGGCGTCCGCGCGGAGCTGGCTGCAAGAGGCTTTTCTCGGCATCCATCGCCGGCACACGTTCGAGGCCACCACGCCGGATGCTCGGACGCTCCACGTCGCCATCGAAGCCAATCCCTTCGGGGTACCCGGCCAGCGCGGCTTGCTCGTGTTGGTCGAGTCTGCGAGCGAAGTGCAGCTGGCGCCGGAGACCGACCGGGCTGTGGATTTCGAATATCGGGTCTCGATCGTCCCCGCAGAATTCGGCTCCCTCCTCTCGCGCTCCGATGGCGGGCGTGTGGCCTTCGGCTCGAAGCAGCAACGCTGTCACCAGGCCATCTTCGGGCGGGACTCGCGGTGCACCGACTGCCCGCTGAAGAATCCGGACGAGCCCTGGCCACGGGTCGCGGTACGCGTCGAGACCGATAGTCAGCGATTCATCAAGGTCCTGCATGCGAGCTCCCGCGGGCCAACCGAAGCACAGATCTCGGTGCGAAGTCTGCCGGAGACCACCTACGGCGCCCTCCAGGAGGCCCGCATTCGCCAGCTGGCCGCGCAGGCCAAGCTCTCGGGACGCGAGCACGACATTCTCAAGTACCTCCTCATGGGCCGCGCTGTGCAGGACATCGCGACCATCCTCGGGATCACGCGCCGCACGGTGCGATTCCACCAGCAGAACGTGCTGACCAAGCTGGGCGCGGATTCGCGGCTTGATCTGATGCGCCTCATTCTTTGAGCCAGCACGGCCACGGGGGACGACACCGTGGCGACGTCGTCGTAGGCCGTCCCTCCGCAGCTCGCCGCGAGCTTCACGCCTCGAACTCCGCCCGGAAGTCGTTGGGGTCGTAGCCGCAGGCGCGCAGCGGCTCATGCAGCCGATAGCGGGTGACCTTGGCGCTCGCGAGGATGTAGCCGCGCACAACCAGCAGCGGCGTGACCCGACGGTCCGCGGTCTCGGCGGCCAGCTCCTCCACCACCCTCACGACCTTGCGACGCGCGAGCGCGCGGAAGAGCGCCGGCACATGCTGGAGGAGGCGCTTCTGGAGTTCCTCGGCCTCGCCCACCCACTGCGTCGTGGTTGGAAGCTCGGGCTCGAATCCGTACTCGTCTTCGGTGAGCTCGCGCCAAAGCACGAGCCTGTTCCCGTCCAAATCCAGTACAGACGCCGACAGCTCCAGCTGAGGCGTGCGGAGCGGCGCATGCACGGGCCGCGCGCCCACATGGAGCAGCGCCTGCATCGCGGCTGTCACGTCACGAACCTGCAGCCGCAGGGTGGCTCGGCATTCCGGGTCGGCGATCTCGACGAGTCGCAAGGCGACGCTGCCGCCGTCGAGCTCGACCCAACCATCGCCCGCCCTTCGCCTCTCGAACCCCAGGGTGCCGACGTAGAAAGTCAGCGCCCGAGAAAGGGTGCGGACAGGCGGGTCCACATGGGTCACGCCGTAGAACATTCGACCTCCTCCAGCGACAAATGGGCCGGCGCTCCGCCGAGATGCGGAGCGCCGCCGTTGATCCGCTAGCCCGCGCTCTCGACTTCGGCGAGCGACTGGCGGCTCTTGCTGAGCACCATGCCGATGTTGGCGGAGCCACGGGTCACGAAGACCACCGCCTGTTCACGGTGCTTCTTCGAGCGAAGAAACACGTGGATGAGGTTCTGGCTGAAGACGACGATCTCGTTGAAGTAGCGGGCGCCGTCCTCGGGCTGGCCTCTCGAGCGGCGAAAGAGCTTCTCGATGGCCTGAACGCTCTGGCCCTGGAAGAGGTCGGCCGTGGCAGCGGCCACCAGGTCGAGCACCTCCTGGGGGTGGGAGTCCACCGTCTTCACGCCGAGCAGCATCCCGGTGCTCATGTCTACATAGCCAGCTGCGACGCACTCGGGGACGGACTGCTGGGCCTTGGCTAAGGCTGAATCAAGCGACATTCCATGCGCTCCTAGGACTGCGGGTTACGCCCCGTATCCGGGGCGGTGACGAGAGGATTGGCGAGTGGCGTGACCACCCGGGCTTCGCGGGCGCGCTCGAACCGCGCGAGGAAGTCGGCCTGTTCCTGCGATTGGATGCAACGCGGGTTGATCTGCCTCACGGTCTCGAGAGCCAGACACGCGGAGACACCCTCGAAGATGAGCTGGCACGCCAAGAGGGTGCCGGTGCGGCCCATGCCCGCGCGGCAGTGAAAGGCCACCACCTCACCGGCCCGGAGCGCGTCCTCGATCGCGCCGCAGAGCTCCAGGGCGGCCATCACATCGGGCACGCCCATGTCCGCGATCGGGAAGTGGACCGAACGAACGCCGTGGCCCCGCAACGCCTCGACGGGAACGGTCGCTGTTTCTTCGAGAGTCACCAGGCGCGTGACGCCCAGCCGTTGGAGGCCCCGGAGGTCGTCGTCGAGGCTTGCCACAATTCCCGGGCGCGGCAGCCCGCCGAGACGGCCCTGATGCACCCAATAGAATCCTCGTGGGCCGTAGAAGCTCGGCACCGGCGGATTCGCCGTGCTGGGTCGCGCTTGGATCACGGGGGTGGCGCTCGAAATGGGTCGAGCACTGTCCTCGTCCAGAGCTGGCGCGCTGTAGCCGCCCGTGCGTACGAAAACGCGGCCCGCCGCGCTCCAGGGAGCTGCAAAGAACGCCTGGGTGGGCGAGACCTCCTGAATGCGGCCCTCGGCCAGAAGCGCCGCAGTCCCGCCCAGCGCGCGGGCATGGGCCTGGTTGTGCGTGACCACCAGCACGGCACGCTCTGAGGCGTGCCGGCGGAGCAGCTCCACGAGCGGCTCGGCGTCGACCTCCTCGAGGCCGGCGGTCGGCTCGTCCACCAGGAGGAGCTTGGGGTCACAGGTCACCTCGCGCGCCACCGCCAGCCGACGCTGCACGCCCAGAGGAAGGGTGACCACCTCGCGGTCGAGGTTTGAGGCGAGCTCGGCCAGGCCATTGGCAAACAGCAGCCCAGTTACCCGCTCACGCTGTCCGGCCCGATCCAGCTCATGCCGCCTCGGCAGCGCCGAGGCCAGGTTCTCCCGCACCGACTCCACGAAGAAGCGAGCCTTCTGCATCACATACGCGATGGGAGGCCTGGGCTCTGCCATCAGCGAAGCGCCCTCGAAGAGCGCCTGGCCGCCCACCACGAGAGCAGGCTGGGCCGAGTTCAGCCCGGCCAGCGTGCGCAGCAGCGTCGACTTCCCAGAGCCGGCGGGCCCCACGAGGACAGTCATCCCCTGCCGCGCCACCGTCAGGCTCACGTCGGCCAGCACCAGCTGCGAACCGAAGGCCACCCGAAAATTGGCGAGCGTCAGCAACGGCGCACTCATGCGCTGCGGCTCCGGGACTCGGGCGAAAGCAACTGCCGACCGAGCGAGGTGAGGTAGGCCCAGACGAGCCCTTGCGGAACCGCGGCGCGGGCGAACACCCAGAGCACGTCGCCGTCTCCCGGCTGCTGGCCGGCAAAGCACCACAAGCCTTGTTCCAGCGTGCCCAGAGCTCGCAGACGGAGTCCGAGCTCGTGCAGATCCATGCCCGCGGCGTCGGGCGCCGCGCGGGGCAGGAGGTCTTCGCGGTTCAAGAGGGCCGAACGGCGGCGAGCAATGGCCGCGCACTGCTCCGGGCTCAGCCCACGCCTGCTGATGCCCGCGAGGGGTTCGCTCCCCTCCGGGCCGCCCACGAAGGCAGCCAGGAGGTCCGGTGCCTTGCCCATGAAATCGAGGATGGTGTCGAGAGCGCGGTGGTCCCTCCCCCAGGAAACAGGCTGTGCGGCGTGCGAGAGCTCGAGGTCGTCATCCTCGAGCTGGAGCTCCCAGGGCCGGCGCAGGGGCCGCGATGCGCTTTCATCGGTGACCGTGCCCGCCAGCCTGCAGAGGTCGGAGAGCGCGCGGCCGAGGAGCGCGCTGGCGCCCAGCCGGCACCAGAGCGAGCGGCGCGCTCCCATCCCGAGCGAGAGGCCCACCAGCGCCCCCCGACTCGAGCGTGTCACCGCATACAAAGCGCCGTCGAGGACGGTGTTCTCGACGAGCCCGGCCGGGACGCGGCTCGGCCCCTGCTCGCGCGCGGTGCGTTCCACCACGGAGGCGCCGTCGAGGATCTCTGCCCACTCCAGGCCGTGAATCGCGGCAGAGAGCCTGCGCAGCAGGGCGCCATCGATGGAGTCGAGGCCGGTCGGCGGCGCGGCGGCGGGCTCGTGAATCTCCGAAAGCAACGCCTCGAGCTCGAAGGTGAGCTGGGGGTCGTATGGGCGATAGGTCCGCGCGAGAAACAAGGTCTGGCCGCCCCGGAGCCCCACGACCGTCTCGAGCGCGAGCTCCACTTGGCGTCTCAGCGCCGCCCGCACCTGCGCGGCGCTCGCGAGTCCCCATGCAACCAAGGTCTCGCCAACCGGAGCGCGTGAGCCACGGCAGCTCTCGAGCACCTCGCGGAACACCTCGGGAGGCAGCTCCACCAAGGTCCCCAGGTGGCGGGTAAAGGCGAAGGGGTGGTTGGAGTCGGTGGCCCAGGCCACCCTGCCGTTCTGCAAATACACGTGGATCTCGACCGCGTCGGCCACGCACACGAACTCGCCGCTCCGGCGCTCGTCCGCCGCGGCGCGCAGCTCCTTCACGGGGTCACCAGCCATGACCGTCGCCTTTCCCGCTGGGCGACTGCTGCAGCGACGCCGCGAGCAGCTTCAGCCGTTCGGTGATTTCCCCTGCCCTGGACTCCGGATCGGCAACGAGGCGATCCAGCGAGTCGTCGAGGCCAGCGAGCAGTCTGAGCCGCGCACGCAGCAACTCGTGCACTTCGCCTTCAGGAAGGAGCGCCGAAAGGGGTTCCCCAAGCGACGCGAACAGGGCGGCATCGTGCTCCAGCAGCTCCTGGCGACGATTGACCTGAGGCAACATCTCCACGAAGGCCAACAGGTCCTGCCAGAGCCGCATCCCCGCGCGCAGATCGACACGGTGCTGCGGGAGCAGCCAGGCCAGGATTCGCCGCTGCAGCTCGCGGAGCTGCAACCGGTCCCGGATTCTCAGGTCCGGATAGACCGCCCACCCCACCATCACCGCGATGTTGGTGCCGGCGCCGCGCAGCTTGGCGGTGAGGTCCGCACCGGTCGACGCGTCGGTGCTGAGCATGCGCCTGCGGAACTTTGCGTAGGCGCTCCGCACTTGGAGCGAGATGGCCAACTCGGACTGGAAGTCGATGCGCTTCGGCGTGTGGTGGTGGCTTGCAATGGCGATGTCGATGGCTCCGAGCGCCTTCCGGATTCGTCGCAGCGCGCTGTCGCACTCGCCCAGAACGGAGAGCGTGCTCTGGATCTTGTTGAGCGCGCCGACGCGATCGTGACGCTGCCGCAACTCGAGCTTGGCCATGAAGGCGATGTCGCCGATGAGCAAGGCCGAATTGCCAGCATCGGAGAGCGCGCGATCGATGGCCTGTTCGAAGCGCAGGCCTGCGATGGGCGGCTGCGGTGCAGGCGGCTGCCCTTCGCTCTCTCGCTGACACGCGACGAGGACTTCTCCCACCAGAGCCAGGGCCGCGCCAACCAGAGTGGAGGCCTGCGGTTGTAACTCGGTCACGATGGTGTCGGGCGTGGCGGCTTCGTACGCCCGAATGTCCACGCGTTGGACCCGCTCCACGAGCGCAGCCATCGGCTCCTGGAAATGACTGAACGCCAAGGACCTGCCTCCGACTTGCCGCCCGAACGACTTGATCCTGCTCAAGCCGGAGACCAACTCGCAGCTGGCAGGGGTGACAGTGGCCTGGCCGTGAGGGCAGCCGGACTTGATGAATCGAGGATTCCGAAGCAGCTCGCCAACAAGGCGCGACAACACAGCCGCGCATGGGGGCCGCGACGTGGTGCAGCTCTACTGGGTTCCTCCTGAGGAACAACCGCTGTCGATTACCCACGCGTCAGGACGATTCTGCGGGCGAGTTTTGTAAGTCCCGCAGAACACTGACTCGAGACGAGTCAGCCGAACGAGCACTTTGGGGAGCTCAAAGAGGGCCCACTGACGCGAGTCGGTGGGCCCTTTCCTTTGCGGGATAGCGCGAAGTGGCGGAGACGCCGAGGGGATTTGGCGTCGCTGCCGCGCGAGCAGCCTCGGACGCCACTTTTCGCCGCCCGGTTTCTCGACCCCACCGGCGTCTTTCACGCACCGTCTGGGGGACCGAAGAGCGAGACGGGCTGTTAAGCGAACCGGGTCAGATCAGTGCGGGCGGGTTGTGGGGTCCACTGGCTCGAATCCACCAACAAGCCGCCCTGCTCTGCCGACCTACCTCTCTTCGGGCAGACGCCACGCACGCAGCTTCTGGATGGGGTCTGGGGTACCGAAGATGCCTCGGGCGCGCTCAAGCTTCTCCAGCAGCACGGCCTTCTCTTCGCCCGCCCTAGCTTCGATGTCTTTTCGGGCGCGCTCGAAGAACTCCTCGATGTGCCGAGCTCGCGACCAGGCGTCCATGATCAGCTGCAGCTCGTCCCGACTCTCTTTGAGTGCCTTCGCCCGCCGCTCTTCGTCCTGCTGCCGCTTCCACTCGAGCATTTCTGCTTCGTGCTTGCGCTCGAGTTCATGGCGAGCATTCTCAGCGGCCTGCACCAATTCCGTGATGTGCGGCACCTCCTGCTCGATCGTGCCGCAAATCGACTCGACTTGGCCGGGAAGCTCGCCTCGCTTTTCCTCTCGCCAGTCTTGGCTCCACTGGACGCCTCGGTACGGCGCGTACACGTGGACCCCAAACCGACCGCAGGGAAGTTCTCGCGTGCTCGAACGCCCAGCCGAAAACCAGTGGCCGGGGACGGTCTCGGGGGTAGCCGTTGGCGCCGCCCTCCCAATCCTTCGCCAGCGCCCGTCCTCGTAGTGCGCGAGGCATGGCTCGTTGATCTCGTAGACCACGAGGCCAAACGCGAGTGAACCCACCTGCGTGATAGTTGGACGGTGCGGACTCCAACTCCGGTGGAAATCGTAGGGACCGCGCTTCTGCTTCCCCTCCCCGTAGTTCGGCGTCGACCGTCCGTACTGGACGCCATGGGGCGCGATCGCGACTGGGTGTCCGCGCCTCTCGAGCTCGCGGAAAAGCTGGTTCGCGATCTTCAGCGCCCGCAACAGCCCATCTCGCGAACAGACGATGTCGGGCAGGAGCTGCTTCCGCGGTACCAGATACCCGTCGTGATCGTGATGCTGGCGCTCCAGCTCAAACTGCGCCTGCACGCCGGCGATCAGATGGTGTTCGCGTGGCTGGCGTCCCGATGACGGCTTTGGAGACGCAGCCGGCGCGACCTCGGACTTTGGTGGCGCTGGCGGCAATCGCCACCGCTCGCCGTCCCGAAACCACTCAACCTGGTCACCCAGGCCAGCTGGAGGCAGCGGAAGACGCCTTACTGCATGGCCATGCTCAAGCTTCGCCCAGTAGCCACGCCCAGGACGCGGCACATTCAGCCTCGTGCACTCGTCCGAGCGGACGGCGCTGGCGCTTCTTTGCAAAGTAGATCTCATCGGGCGTGCGGCCCTGCCACGCCGAGTGCGGCCGATCGCGGTTGTAGAAGGTGACGAACTCGGCGCAGAACCGATCGAGCTGCTTCACGCTGGTCAGCATCCAGCGCCCCTGGAAGA
>JAFEBB010000066.1 GCA_018266075.1 Deltaproteobacteria bacterium
AGGAACTAGGAACTAGGAACTAGGAACTAGGAACTAGGAACTAGGAACTAGGAACAAGAAAACTAGTCGCCGGTGTAGATGCAGCCCGACGTGCAGGTCTCCTTGACGATGACCTTGCACAGGCTGGGCAGCGACGGCCGCAGCCGAGTCCAGATCCACTTGGCGAGAAGCTCGGACGTCGGATTCGAGAGCCCGTCGATCTCGTTCAGGTAGTTGTGATCGAGCTGCGCGTGCAGGGGCGCGAACGCCGTGCGCAGGTCGTGGAAATCGCAGATCCAGCCCGTGTCCTTGGCGGGCTCGCCGCGCACGTGGATCTCCACGCGGTACGAGTGCCCATGCAGCCGGCGGCACTTGTGGCCCTCGGGCGTGTGCGGCAGGAGATGCGCCGCCTCGAAGCTGAACTCCTTGTAGATGTCCATCGCGCGTGACGTCCTATCGGATCCCCAGCAGCTTGTGCGTCTGAAGTGACAGCCGCCAGCGCGGGTGCGCCAGACAATAAGCGACGGCCGCGGCGGTGTTCGCCTCGCGCGCGGGGCCGTCCATGGGCTGCAGGAAGAAGCTCTTGAAGGGCAGGGCCTCGAAGCGCTCGGGCTCGGCGCCCGGCTGCGGGAAGACCAGCTTGAGCTCGTCGCCTTGCTGCAGCACGAGCTCCGCGCCGGCCTTGGGCGAGACGCAGACCCAGTCGAGCCCCTGGGGCGCGGGCCGCGTTCCGTTGGTCTCCACCGCCACCTCGAAGCCGCGCGCGTGCAGCGCGTCCACCAGCGGCGCGTCGAGCTGCAGGAGCGGCTCGCCGCCCGTGCAGATGACGAGCTTGCGCTCGGTCGGGCCGTTCCACGCCGACGCGACGGCCTCCGCGAGCTCCTCGGCGCGGGCGAAGGAACCGCCGCCCGTACCGTTGGTGCCCACGAAGTCGGTGTCGCAGAAGCGGCAGATGGCCCGGTCGCGGTCGCGCTCGTGGCCGCTCCACAGGTTGCAGCGCGAGAAGCGGCAGAACACGGCCGGACGCCCGGTGTTCGCGCCCTCGCCTTGCAGCGAGTAGAAGATCTCCTTCACGTCGTAGGCCATGTCTGCGCTCTAGGCGGCGCAACCTAATCGAACCCGGGCCGCTTTGCACCGGCGCTCGGTCGCATGCCCGCGAGACACCCGGGCGGACATCGCGCAGAATCGCCCCATGGGAGTGGTCCGCGGCGCCAGGGCTCTCGTCGTCATGCTGCCGCTGCTCGCGTGCGGCCGGAGCTTCAGCGCGCCGGGCCAGGCCAGCGGCCGCCTCACCGGCCAGCCCTGCGACACCAGCGACCAGTGCGAGAAGCACCTCTGCGCCGACGGCGTGTGCTGCGAGTCCGCCTGCGCGCAGGCCGAGACCTGCAATGCGCCCGGGACGGCCGGCTTCTGCACGCCGCGCGCCGTCGGAGATGGCTGCGCGGCGCCCGGCGACTGCCCCACTGGCTTCTGCTTCGACCACGTCTGCTGCAAGACCGACTGCAGCAGCGGCTGCCACAGCTGTGCGTTGACGGGTTCGGTCGGCAGCTGCGAGGTGGTGCCCGAGAACACCGACCCGCGCGTCGAGTGCGGCGCGTGCTCGGCTTGCTTCGCCGGGGCGTGCGGCCCGGCCATCCCCGGGACCGATCCCCACGGCGAGTGCCACGGCGGCGCGTGCAGCGCGCAGCTGGTGTGCGAAGCGCCGCCGGGCAGCGACTGCGACGTCGACCACCCCTGCGCCCTGGGCGAGTGCATCGCGGGGCGCTGCGAGACCGTGAACGACCAGTACGTCGACGGACCGCCGCTGCTTCCGACCGACCTCTACCGGTTCCCGGTCACCGTCGGCGTGAGCCCCACGGGCGACGCGATCGTGCTGGTTCAGTCGATCAACCAGGTGTTCTCCACGGACTACACAGGCACGCTGGTGGCGGTGCAGGGCGAGACTGCGCACGGGCCGTGGACCAAGGTCGCGCTCAACTACGACGTCGACGGGGCGCAGGTCGGCGCGGTGGCCTACCTCGGGCGCCAGGCGTTCATGGCCTACGGACCGGCCTCTGGGACTTTCGCCACCGCCGCCCCGCTGCATGTCGTGGCTCTGGCTCCGGGCGGCATTCCCGCGGGCGACGAGCTGCTCAACGCCGGCAACGATCAGTACTCGGGCGTCGGGCTGGAGCCACTCTCCGACGGCGGGATGTGGGCCATGTACGTGACCGGCGACCGGGTGCTGCACCAGCGCTTCCGCACCGGGCCCGCAGCGTGGACCGATGCCCAGTCCATCGGCACGGGCGTGCGCGCGTTGGTGAGCGGCCGCGTGGGAGGCGCGGCCCGCGCGTTCCTCATCGACGGCAACGGCGTCCTGCATGCGCTCGCGCCGGACGGCACCGACGACGTCGCATCGAACACGCCGTCGGGCTGCACCGGTAACACGAGCTACTTGAGCGAGGCCGATCGGCACGTCGACGGCGGCGGCGCGGCACTCCTGGTCCTCGAGTGCGCGTCGACCCGGCTGGTCACGTACGACCCCGGGTCGGCACAACACTTCACGGTGACCGATCCCTACGCCCAGGGCGCGCTCGACGCGGGCCAGCTCTTCTACGCGGACGGCGTGCTTCCGGTCGGCGGCACGGAGCGGGCCGATACCTACGTGGTCAGCTTCGCTGCGCTGGGCGGCGCCGACGACGTGGGCACGGCGCTCTTGTGGGTCTACCCGGATGGCGGCCAGACCCTCGACACGATCATCGCGTCGGATCCGTTCTACGGCATTCGCGGGATCGCCGCCGGATCCGGGCCCACGGCGGTCCCGCTGATGGCCTACGGCGAGGCGTGGGAAGGCTCGGGGACCGGCCAGCCGCTGCTGATGTTGGAGACCTTCGTCCCGTAGGACGTCTCAGCTCGCCAGCACCGGCAGCTTCACGTCCACGCTCTGCGCCGCGTGCGCGCGCACCCGCGGACAGCCTGGATCCGGCTGCCACCAATCGCCCCGCGCCTTGGCCACCACGCGGCAGCCGCCCTTGCAGAGCGAGAGGTACTCGCAGCTCCGGCACGGCTCGGGCGCGCGGTCCACGTAGCCGCGGAAGGCCTCGAAGCCGCGGTCGAAGGCGCGCGCCGTGGCCTCGGCGTCGAAGATGGAGCCTTCGTTCGGGCCGCCGAAGCTGCAGCCGGTGACGCTGCCGTCGGGCATCACGCTCGCGAGCAGGTTTCCGCCCTCGCAGCCCACCACGCCGAAGAACTTCGCGACCGTCGGGCTGGGCTTGTGCCAGAACACCATCGGCGCGAACGAGCAGTCGAGCTTGATGCGCATGCGGTGGCGGAACATCAGCTTCTTGGCGAGCGGGAAGATGCCCTCGGCCTGCTCGGGCGTGAGGTCCTCGTCCGCGAAGGTGCCCAGGCCGCGGCCCGCGGGCTTGAAGCGCAAGAGCTCCACTTCGTTCAGCCGCAGCTCGCGCGCGAGCGCCACCACCTCGCCCAGGTGCGGATAGCTCGAGCGCGACACCACGCAGTTGATGCCCACCTCGCGCTTCACCTCGCGCAGGAGGCGCAGGGCGCGCTCTGCGTGGCGGAAGCCGTCGAAGCCGCGCGCTGCCTCATAGCGCTTGCCCACGCCGTCGATGGAGACGTTGATCTGCCCGAAGATCTGGCAGCGCTCGGCGAGCTCGGGCGTCATGTTCAGCCCGGCCGTGGTGAGGTTCGGGAGGATGCCCACCTTGCGCGCGTGCGCCGCCACCGCGAACAGGTAGTCGAGGTCCATGGCCTCGCCGCCGCCGAGCGCCACGTGGAAGACGCCGTGCGCCGCGAGTCGATCCAGCGCCTCGCGCGCCTGGTCGAGCGTCATCGCCGGGCCCTGGGGCGTCGCGTCGACGTAGCAGCTGGTGCAGCCCGCGCTGCAGCGCTTGCTGATGACGAGGTGCACTTCGGTGGGCGCGCTGAGCCGCTTGGGATCCGCGCCTTGCCAGTGCTGCGACTGGGGAAGCCCGAGCAGTCGCATCATGTTGCGGTTCACGGAGATGACCGCGCGCGGCTTCTCCAGCGAGACCAGGCCGCCAAACCACTCGGCGCGCAGCTTCACGGCGCGTCCTTCGCGGGCTCTTGTCCGACGACCTGAGCGGGCTTCTTGCGCGCGCGCAGCCACGCGGAGAGGAAGAGCGACGCGCCGAGCGCCGCCGCGCCGCCGAACAGCAAGAAGGTCACATCGACGCCGAGCGAGCTGGAGTTGGGGTTGGCGCCGAAGCGCACCCCGAGGATCCGCGGGCGGTCGTCGAGCTCGCGCTCGTCCATGGCCAAGGTTCTACGGCGATGACGCAGCAAACGGAAGGGTTGCTCAGCGCTCGGCGCCGTTGGTGAGCGTCTCTGAAAACTTCATCCACAAGTCGTTCGCGACCACGGCGCAGTAGAGCAGGGCGGCCGCCTCGGCGAGCCCCAGCACGCCTTCCAGGATCCGCACCCGCTTCGACGGCGTCCGCGCGCGCAGGTGCACGCCGTGCGCGTAGAGCAGCACCAGCGCGCCCAGGGCCACGGTCGCCACCGCCTTGGCCTCCGAGGCCGGCTGGGCAAACGCGGCGGCGAGCATCACGCCCGCCACGGGCAGCGCGTAGGTCGCTTCCTCGGGCAGCGGCCAGAGCGCGCCGCGCGAGCGATAGAGCCGCAGCCCCACTCCCGCGATCAGGCCGATGCACAGCGCGACGAAGACGTACCACCGCCGCTGCTCCTCGCGCGCGGCCACCGCGGCCATGCGGCCCACGTACTGCCAGTACGGCGAGTCGAGCTTGGAGAGCCTCTCGAAGGTGGTGATGGCCGGCGTGTAGTGGTGCGTCGCGACATTCAAGTCGGCCACACCCTTCTCGCCCTGCCAGCCCCACTCGGTGCCCGCGTAGTCGGCGGCGGCGCGCGCGAAGAGCGGCTGGGCGAGATCGATCCGGTGGTCGGCCAGCCGGAGCTCCGCCATCCACACCAGGCCGCGACCTGCGTTGGGGTCGTCGTGGTGCGCGTCGACCCAGGCCTGCATCTGCGCACACGACGCGTCGTGGCTCTGCTGGCCCACGCGCGAGACGATGGCGTCGAAGCCCGGGTCGGGCGTCGCCAGCGCCAGCGCGAGGGGCAGGAGCGCAGAGAGCGTCGTCATCGCGGGGTGTAGCCCTCGGGCAGGGCGAGCGGGAAGGGCGTGCGGCCCATGAGCAAGAACACGTAGAGCGCGGCGGTGAAGATGAGCAGGCCCGCGGCCCAGGCGGCGAACATGCGCAGCGTCGGGGCCTGGCGCTCGCTGGGCAGGCGGGTGGCGATGGCGCGGCCCACCAGCGCCGCGACGCCACCTGCCACCAGCGAGAGCAGGATCCGGCCCATAAAGTCCATGGCCAGAACGTTCGGATGCACCTCGAACGTGAACCGCCGCTCCAGCGGGCGATACCAGAGCAGCGGCGTGGGAATCGCCGTGCTCACGAAGTACGTGACCAGGTAGCCCGCGGCGAAGGCGGTCCAGGTGATCGCCTGGCGCACGCGCGCGGCGGTGTCGGTCGCGGGGGCGCTCATACGCCCCTCACGTCGGTGACCACCAGGCCCATCACCGCGCTGGCGACGATGAGCGTCCAGATGGCGATCGACAAGAACGCCAGCCACCCGAGCAGCGGCTGATCGCGGCTCGGGTCGAGCTTGCGGCCCACGCTGAAGAGCCCGACCGCGAGCGGCAATCCGAGCGCGGCGAGGTTCTCCTTGATGTCGAAGAGGTTCGAGGCCCAGGGCTCGTAGCGATCGAGGTACAGCCCGCGCACGGCGTAGCGGTAGTGCGGGTACATGAGCAGCCCGAACAGGAACGCGGCCGCGAAGCACCCGCCGATGACCTGCGCATAGACGCGCGCCAGCCGTCCGAGGTGGTGCGCGCCCCGCCACAGCCGCCAGGACACGATGGCCAGGTGCGTGCTCGCGCCCGCGAGGGCCAAAGCCGCGACGGCGTGGAGCACGAGCAGCGGCCGCGCCCAGGACTCGAGGAAGGTGTGCGCCACTCAGTGCCCCGCGTCGGCCGCCGGTGAGGTGGCGGAGGTGAGGGTGATCTTCGAGCGGTCGAGCAAGGTGCCCGAGGCGTCGAAGGCCTGGACATCGAGCGCGTCGGCGGTCACGTCCACCAGCACGTAGCCGAAGCCGTCGAAGCGGAACGCGCTCCACGGCGGCGCGGGGTCCACCATCGGCCTCAGCTTCGCGCCGCCGCCGCCCTCGACGAAGTACGTCACCCCGTTGATGGGCTTGCTGCGCTCGTAGTCGTGGTCGTGGCTCTGGAAGACGGCGAGCACGTGGCTCTTCTCGAAGAGCGGCTGGAGCAGCGCGCGCAGGGCTGCGTCGCCGCCGTGGCTGCCCGAGCTGTAGATGGCCTTGTGCAAGAAGACGACGGTGGGCTTGTTCGCGTGCGCGGCCAGGTCCTGCGCGATCCACTCGAGCTGCGCCGAGCCTGCGGCGAGCGGCTCCTCGGTGTCGAGCCCCAGGAAGTGCAGCCCCAGCGCGTCGAACGCGTAGGCCTCGCTGGCGCCCGCGCCCTTGGTGCCCTCGGGCGGGAGCTTGAAGTGCGCGGCGAACTCCTTGCCCACGTCGTGGTTGCCGCGCACCGGGTAGAGCTTGAGCGCGTCGCGGAGCGGCTTCTCCAGCGCCTCCCAGTGCGCCCACTCGTCCTTGGAGGTGCCGTCCTTCACCGCGTCGCCGGTGAAGAGGGCGAGGTCCGGCTTGGCGGCGACCACCGCGGCCACGATGCGCGCGTGCTCCGCGTCGTTGTCGCGGGTGTCGCCGTAGACGGCGAACCGCGGACCGCGCGCGGGCGCAGCGGCGAGGAGCGAGCAGGCGAGCACGAGGAGGCGCATGAAGCTTTGGCGATCGTAGCCCTGCGTGGACCAGCCGTCCAAGGAACGCCGACGCAGACGCCCCGCGTACAGGGAACATTCAATCGAACTGTCGGGGCGCCGCCGGCAGGCGCTGGGACACGCTCCGCACCGACGACCCTTGCCAGCCGCAGAGCCATGGACTATTCAGCCGCCCGCTGTTCGCGCCGACATAGCTCAGCTGGCAGAGCAACGGTTTCGTAACGCGCGGCCGGCCCCAAACAATCCGAGCAGCTCGCCAAGCGCCCGAGAGCACGAGTGCAGGTGTCTGCACTCGCGTCCAGTGGTCGCGTTGTCACTACGTCCCAATTACGTCCCAGCGGGTCGCCGATTCCGGCCTGCGGGTCGCGCACGTGGCGCTTCAGTCGCTCTAAGGAGACTCCCCGGCCGCCTTGAGTCGGGGAGACGGCTGACCAGAGGCGCACGAGCAACGCGCTTGCCTCGGCTAGTTTCCGGTGCGCTCAGCCTGCGACTTCTTCGCGAGTGCGCGGAATCTCGTTCCGCGGTTGGGCGCCACTTTTAGAGCCGCCGGCGGCGGTGCACCGTCAGCGTCGAGGTCCTGGTAGGCACGAAGGGAAGCAGTGGTGACCCTTGTGTGCCGGCCAGCCTTCTTCGCACGAACGAGCTTCCCCTTCTTGATGAGCTCGTAGACCCGGCTAACGCTGCAACCGAGTTCCTCGGCTGCTTCCTCGATCGAGAGCGTGCCGGCGGGCGCAAGCGCTCGCCGCAGCGCGCGTAGTTCGCGCGTCTGCTCCTGGAGCGCGGCCAGCAGCTGGCGCCCGAGTTCCTCGGTCACGCGACCAGCTCCTCTCCATCGAGGCGCCGCAGAGGTTGTAGGACGCGCTGGACGCCCGCGAGCTCGGCTCTTGAGGAGCACCGGCTGGTGCGGCGTGAGCGCGGGCGAGCTGCGTACATGGGCCGAGCTTGCCGAACGCAGCTTGAAGGGGCCCGCTGGTACATTTCTCCCCGAAGGGGCGTTCGACGCCACCGCCGTCCTGCGGGTGGGTATTGCGATTCGTGGCGTTGACGCGCAATTCGAGCCGGACCCGCTACACCTGCACCCCAAGAGGGCAGTCACGCCTTGTCGTGCAACGTGACTCGGGGCGCAGAGGGTGTGGCGAATTGATCCGTCGCGGTGACGAGAATCGACAGAGGCGTCACTGACGGCAGCAGCGTGGACGTAGGGACAGCTCGCGGGGAACGACCAAGCTCCTCTCGATGCGATCCTCAGCGCCGATGCTCACGCACCTGCGAAATACCTTTGAGATTCCCTTGAGGCCAGGGGGTTGGCCGCGTCTGCACGCTCCGCAGGATCCGGTTCGACACGCAGCTCGTGGCGGCATGTCGCGCACAGCACGCCGACCCGCATGAGGTGCCCACACCTCATTTCGGGGTGGTGCGATTAGCACGCGTTTCTGAAGGTGCGCCGTCGTTCCTGACGTCTCGACCGCGTCCGCACGATGGACGTCGGCGTGCGAGTGAAACGGGATGCGCACCAGGACTGACGTGGGCGGCTTGTGCTTCGGGAAGATCGGTCTGCGTGCGACGACGTCCGGCATACGTCCGACGTACGCACGTCGGACGTAGCTCACGTGGGGCGGTCGCGTGGCACGTCCACGCCGGGGACGGAGGGCGTCTCTGCGGCGCGGTTGGACGTGCGCTGACGTCCGATCTGCGTCCGACGTCCAACGATCGGCGCCGCGACGCCGATCAGCGAAGCCGGGGGACCATCGGGAAGTCTTCGCGGAGCTGGGGAACAAGCTCGACCAGCGACTGAATCGCGCGCTTGACGTACGCCGAGGTCACCCGCGCACCCGGCTGCCCGACCTCGCCATCGAGCAAGTCCGCGATGTCGGCCACCAAGTCACGTGGGAAGACCGAATGTCGTCGATGCCTCCTCAGCTCGAGGCCGCCGGATCCAGGATTCCGGATCTCGCCGATGTCGCCGTCGGTGAGCCTGGGTCGCGCGACGTAGAACGGAATGAGGAGCACGTAGAGGCGCCAAACGGGCTGGTTCAGCTGCGCGACCACGTTTCCGCCCCGCATTCTCAGGAGGGGCGGGCCAAGGCGCGTCTTGTCGACCTCCGCGTCGACCGGTTCGGGCTCCTCCATCGCCACCTTCCAAAACGAACGCAGTCCAGCCGGGTCGTCTGGAGGGTCGCCACGGTGCTTCGATTGGTGCTTGAGCCGCTGAAGGTGCAGAGGCGCCAGGAGGGACTCGCGAACGGCATCGAGGGCGAGGTGTTCTGGGGAACCTGGTGCTGCGGCGCGAATCGCATCGCCGAGGCACATGCCCAGGTACTGCTCCAGATCGGGCTCACGTGGGTGCACCACACGACCATCGGGTTGCCTCTTGCCCGGTAGGCGTGCGGCGCTCTCGCCCCTCCCAGTCGTTGGCAAGTCTCGAACGCAGGCGAGCACTTCCTGGATCGGCCCGAACTGGTCGACCTCGTCCACTGCGTCAGGCGTCGGATTCTGCGGCAGGTAGGCCTGACGAATGCGGCTCTGGATTCGCTCAAGAGCTTTGGACGCCAAACCAGGGTTCACCAGGTGAGAGAAGTCCAGCTTCGCCTCCCGCCGCGCGCAGCAAGCGCACGCATTCCATGAAGCTACCTGGTCACCGCGTGCGGCGCCGCGCGGCCTGCACCTCGGACCGCCTGCGCCTTCTGCAGTCCTGCTGCGTCGCCTACAGGCGTGAGCCCGGTGATTTGGAATGTCACTCACGGTCAGTCGGAAGCTGACCCGACCGGAACGTGCACCTCAGGCACCGTCGCCGACTTCGTCGGCCTCTACTATGACTTGCAGGCCGACTTCCCCGGCGCAGCGGTTCCCTAGTACTTGGTGTTCTGCTCGATTCGAGTGGGGCAGGCCCCGCGGATTGGACCCACGGCAACACGTTTCAGTCTGTCCAGGTGACTGACGTGGACTTCAGCTTCAGCTTTGCAGCGATCTGTCTGGCTCGGCTGTGGCCGTGGTTGTCCGGGACGCGGGCCTCCCACGACCCAAGGGGAGCTTGCTGATCCACCGAATCCCATTCTGCGCGGCGCACTCCCGATGCGAGAGCCCGCTCGCAGTGGACTCCGAGCCATCCGCAGCCACCCTTCCCGGCCAAGCCTGACGTGAGCAACTGATCGAACTCCGCCTAAGGAACTGTAGTCAACGGGCGGATTCAGGCGTACCGCCAATCCGTATAATTCCGCTTTCGCCTCGACTTCCTCGACTCGGCGTGGAAGCATCCCCCTTTGTCGAGTGTCCATCACTGTCTCCGAGAGGCGACATGTGAAGTGCTGGGTGAGGGTGGTCGCGGTCTCGGTGGTCGTGGTCGGCTCGGCTTCGTGCCGCGGCCGAGAGTCTGCTCAATCGCCCGAGAAGGTAGTGGCTGCACCCTCGGATCCGGTCGTCGGTCGCTTCAGCGGCGGTGTGGTCACGCAATCGGAGGTCGTCGAAGAGGTCCGGCAGATGCCGCCGGCCCTGCGCAAGGAGTTCTCCTCGGCAGCCGGCGAGCGCGAGCTCGTGAGCAGCATGGTCGACAAGCGCCTCCTCTTCGAGGAGGCCCAACGCCGCGGGCTCCAGAAGGATCCTGACATCGAGCGCGAGGTCCAGGAGCTCCAGGAGCGCTTGATGATTCGAGCCCTCCTCGCGCAGGAGGAGAAGCGCGCGGGACCGATCTCCGAGCAGGAGCTCCGCCAGTACTTCCAGGCCAACCCGAAGGAGTTCATTACACCCGAGAAGGTGCAGATCGAGCGGCTCCTGATCGCGGTTCCCGCCACTGCTTCGAAGTCTGACCGCGCCAAGGCACGCGAGAAGACGGAGCGCCTACTGGCCCAGGCGAAGCGTGGGGTCGCGCTTGCGAAGTTGGCGGCGAGCGTCGAGGGGGGCGCTGCCAAAACCGAGGTGATGGAGCCGTTCGCGAAGACGGATTCGCACGATCCGAAGCTCGTCGAGGCGGCTTTCGCCCTGAAAGACGCAGGCGCCCTCTCCAGTGTGCTCGAGCTCAACGGCGGTTTCGCCGTGCTCCGGCTCGTGGCGCGTCAGCCCGAGTCACCTCTGCCCTTCGAAGCCGTGCGCTCCAAGATCGAGACCAAGCTCGATCCCGCGCACCGCAGGCACGTATTCAACGAGTTGCTGGAGAAGTTGCGGAAGCCGGCCGAGGTCCATGTGGACCTCGCCACGCGGAAGTAGTTCGAGGGGGCAGTCGTGGGGCGTCTGGGAGGGCACGCCTGCGCAGCTCTTGCCATCGTGGTGACGGGTCTGTCCGCAGGCAGTGCCCGAGCCGCCTCTTCGACCGCCGTCTCCGCGATCTATCCGCTCGCGCCGTTGAGTCCGGGGGAACAGGCCTTCGAGCTGGGTATCGACGTCTCCGGCTCGCCTGCACAGGTGCAGATCAACGTGGTGGGACAGTCGCCCACGTTGGGGGCGTTCGTCGATCTCCAGAGCTTCTCGATTCAACGCGACGCCTCGAGCACGACTCCTTTTCACACGCTCGTGCCCCTGACCTCGCCACTCCCAGGTGATGCGCTGTTGGAGATCGTGGCGACACCGCTCGACGCCACTGGAACGCCAGGCACGAGCGCCTCGGTCACTTTCGATGCCACGGCGCAAGTGCCCTCGTTTGCGCCGAGCCCAGTCTCGGTGCAGCCCACGAATGATGGGAAAGGAATCCTGGTCGACGTGGCATTCGCGGGCCAGGTGATGGACGGCAGCCTTTCGGGAACTGGTGTGGGCGCGAGCGCCCTGCGCCTGGCCCACGGTGCGCTCGCGTCGGTGTCGGGGCAGGCGTTCGCCACGGTCTCAGCATTGGCGGCTCATCCTTCGCCTGCCACGCCCGGCCACGTCACGTTCTTGCTCCCATTGAACGGGACGATCCCCTTCGACGGCATCTTCGAGGGCGACATCACCCTGCGCGACCCTTTCGGCCGGCAGATTCACACCTCGGTGGTGCAGTTCACGAGCGCGACGGCGTTCGATCCCGTGGACTCGATCAACATCCAGCCCTCGCCGCTGCTGCTTTCCGGGGGCTTCGGACAGGCCGTTCAACTCCAGGTGACAGCCAAGTTCGAGAACGCCGGCAACGTCGATCTCTCGGGGCCAGGAAACGGCGTTGTGTACACCTCGTCGAATTCTGGAGTGGTCACCGTGAGCCGCGACGGGCTCGCGGTGGCGCGCGCGAACGGCGAGGCGGACATCCAGGCGCAGTACGCCGGGTACACCCAGAGCACGCACGTGATCGTGGACTCGAGCGCTCAGGTGCAGAGCGTGCAGTTGCTGCCGGTGGGGGCGTCGGTTCCGCACGTCGGCGGCACGGTCGCGCTCACCTTCCAGGGCACGCTCACCGACGGCCGCACTGTGGACCTCACGCCTGCCTCCGTGGGCACGCAGTACGCAAGCGCCAACACCAACATCGCGACCGTGAGCTCCGATGGCACCGTCACCGGCGTGGCTCCGGGCTCAGTCCAGATCACAGCGCAGAACGGTAATTACCAGTCGAGCTTGCTCGTGCAGGTAGTCGACGCGCCGCCGCAGATCATGCTCTCCGCGCCGAGCTCCGTTTCAGCCAGCTCGTCGTTCTCGCTCGTGGCGAACGCCAGCGATGACGTTGGTATCTCCTATGTCCAGTTCTATGTCGGCGGCGTGCCGACGTCGAAGAGCTCTTCGCCGCCGTACACGCTGCAGATCCAGGCCTCGCCGAACGCAGGCCAGGTGATGACGCTCGGCGCCGAGGCCGTGGACACGGGCGGAAACCACACCCGCGCCGCGGACGTTCAAGTTACCGTCACGCCTCCGCCGCCTGGGAGCTCCGGATCGGTCGTTTATGAAGTGCCCACGACAGGCCAGATGTTTGTTCAGGCCGTGCCGGTCTCCCTCCGCGTAACGAGCGGCGACTGGCACTCCGGGACGCTCTCCACGCTCGACTTCCAGGTCGTGCACTTCTCGGCCGACGACCAGCCAATCGGCGATGCCATCCACCCGCGCGTCGAGCTCCGCACGTTCGAGAGCGACCAGGGGCCGCAGACGGTGGCCGTGCCTCTGTGGGAGACGACGTATGTACCGCCGCAGGGCGCCGCGGGCTCGTCGGTGACCATTCGGGCCGCGGCGATCGACCGCAATGGACAGCCCGTGGCGGTTGTCCCGGTCGTCGCGCAGATCGTTGCGGATCAGCCCCCGCTGCTCGAGCTCACGAACCCGTACGGGCCCACGGCGAACGCACAGGTCGGCGTTCCGCTCAACGTCACGGGCACCGTGGGCTCGAACCTTCTTGGATACGGCGCAGATCTGTCGCTGCTCGTCGACGGGACGCCGATGGCGACCCAGCACTTGAATGGCGTCTATCAAGATGGGGCAGGGGTCCTCACTCAACAATTCACGCTTCCCTGGACGCCCGCCGCGTCGGATCTCGGCCACGCAAGAACGATCCAGGTGACCGCCACCGACGTAGCTGGAAGCACTTCGGTGGTGGCATTCACGGCCGCGGTCATTCCCACGGCGGCGCCTCAAGTGGCGATCCTCACCCCCGCGGCTCAGAGTGTGAACGTTGTAGGCACGAAGCTCGCGCTGACAGCGCAGGTGGTGGATTCGGCGCCGGGCAAAGTCAGCGTGAGCTGGTCCGTGAATGGTTCCGTCGTTGGGATCTCGAACGCTCCGCCCTACCAAGTGAACTACCCGGTTCCCGCCTCGGCGGCGGGACAGACGCTCACGATTCAGGCAAGTGCGGAGGATTCACTTGGCAACTCTGGCCAGGCATCAATTCCAGTCTTTGCCCAGGCCGATACCTCGCCGCCCACGGCCTCGGTCGTCGTTCCGCGCGACCAGGCGAACGTGGTGAACACCAACGACCTCCTGGTCACGGTCGCCGGACAGGACAACGTCGGAGTGGTTCAGGTTCAGGTAACCGTCGACGACGCGGTTGTCTTCACAGACACGAGCCCGTCTCCCAACTCGGGCGTACCGGGTTCGTTCATCACCAACGCCGTGGTGCCCGCGGCGGTGCTTCAATCGGCGAACGACCACCGCATCTCGGCGCGTGCGCTGGATGCCGCTGGGAATGCTGGTGTTGCACCAGCCGTGACCATCCACGCCAAGGGCGACCAGCCCCCCACGGTCCACATCGCCACGCCTTCAACCGGATCGAAGGTCACCCTCGGTACGACGATCCCGGTTGCGGTCCAGGCCGATGACGACGTGGCGGTGCGTCAGGTCGCGCTCACGCTCGATGGACAGTCTGTCGGGCTGAAGAACCTGCCGCCCTACAACTTCAACATCTCGATCTCCGGTTCAGCGCGGACGGCCACGCTTCAGGCGACTGCGACAGACTCCAGCGGGCAGACGGCGACGGACACCATCAGCTTCCAGGCCACGACGAACAGCTCGCCGCCACTGGTGGCCTTCAAGGCGCCGACAGACGGCGCCCACATCTTCGCGGGGCGGCCGCTCACCGTGAATGTGGCGGCGTCGAGTTCCGTTTCCGTGGATCACGTGGAGCTCCTGATGAACGGGAGCCACGTCGACACGAGCAACTCGGGTACGCAGCTGGGATTGTATCAACTCTTCAGTTTCACGGTTCCGAATCCCGGTTCTTCCGGCGACCACCCAGTGCTTCAGGCCATTGCAACCGACACGGGTGGCCTGACGGCATCGGCGACGGTCACGTTGGCGGTGGTTGCGGACCAGCCGCCGACGGTCGGAATCGTCGCTCCGCCGCCAGGAAGTCCGTATCGTGAAGGTGATGACGTGGTGGTCCAGTTCACGCTCGGCGACGACGACGGCGTTGTGGGCTGGGTCGGCGTGACAGGCGGAATCGCGCAGGGCACCTTGCCTTCGGGAGGCACGGCGCTCGACATCTCCAAACCGTTCATCACAACTGTCGAAGCGCCCATCATCTCTCAGGGACAGCCTCCGACGGTCGGCGTGACGGCGCGCGATACGGCGGGCCAGGACACTACGGCGACCGTGAGCCTCGACGTACAGCGGGACACCATCGCGCCGTCGGCAGTGCTGGTCACGCCCACCGCGCCCGATGGCGGAGCCTTCACCGCCACGCCCAATGGCACGCTCTCCGTGCGTGTCGACACGACAGACAACGTGAGGGTCAAGAGCAGCGTCGTCTACATCGATGGCGTGTCCCCTGACGGTGGGCTCCCGCTTCCCGTGGACAACGCACAATTCGTCACCACGAGCGCGCCTGATCCGAACACGCCAGGGCAGGTGATTCTGACGAAGACCTACAAGGGGACGTTTGCGGGCCCCGTTTCCTTGGTGGGCCTGGCGGTTGGCGCTCACACCCTCTTTGTTCGCGTCAGCGATCCTGCTGGGAACTACACGGACACCGCGATTCTCAACTTCGTGATTCCGCAGATCACCGATCAATTGCCGCCTCAGATCTCGCTGCAGCTGCAGGGTGGTCCGGATTCGCAGAGTGTGGTGTCGAATTCGACGGTGACGCTCGCAGCGACTGTGGTCGACGATGTCCACGTGGCCAGCCTCCTCGTCACGCAGGACGGGCAGCCGATCTTCTCGGTTCTCGACGCAGGTGCCGGAGCGACTCTGTATCAGGCCATTCCGGTGACCATCCCTGACATCGCATCGACGGGTCCGAGGTTGATCACCTTTACGGCCACGGCGTCGGATGGCGTCGGGCACGTCTCTACATCGAGCCTCACGCGGACGCTTGTTGCAGATCAGCCGCCGACGGTGTCACAGCTGCTACCCGTCTCCGGCGCCGTGCTCACCGAGGAAGCTGTGACGCAGGTGCAGGTCAAGGACGAGGACGACGTCGGGGTCACCTCTTGGGTCGAGGCGCTATCGACCCGCCCCATCTCCTCGGCGAGCCCCACGGCGTTGGTGTTCGCTGCACCTGCTGCGAATACATCCGCGAGCGTCCCAAGCGTAACCGTGACGCTCGGGAATACGCAGACCTTCACGGCAAACGTGGTCAGCAATGGCGTCAGCGTATCGCCGCCGCAGGGGATGAGCCTTGGGGCGGCGAGGGGCAAGGTGAATGTCCAGATTGCGCCCTCACCCAGCGGTGCTGGAGCGATTGGAACTGCGACTTATCGCTATCGTGTGAGCGTTGGCCACGAGGGCGATGCCGCGCTCGCTGACTTCCTTTCTCGAAATCCTGGCGGGTCGGCTGCAGTGACGTTCGCGGCACCCTCTTACTCTGCAATCCTCGATTTCCCGGCCGACTCGATCACCGTCGAGGAGCTGGATCTTCAACTTGCACCAGTCGCCTCGGGCCAGGAGCCGATGGCCATCACCGAGCTCGCCGTGGAGTACCAGGACGGTGATAGCCCGGAGTTCCGCGTAAGTGCGGCCGGCGAGCGGGTGGTCACGAAGCTTGCATCGACCGACAAGCCCGCGCCTGGCCAGCCCCGGACGGAGACGTCGGAGATCCGAGTGCCGCGCGGATGGGCGCCGGCAGCTGCATATCTGACAGCCGTGGTCACCGATACAGCAGGCAATACGAAGTACACCGCTTCGAGCTTTGCAACCCAGGCAGATCACACACCGCCTACCGTGGCCATCGGAACGCCGGTCACGGGCTCGACCGTGGTCGCGGATGTGCCCTTCACGGTCATCGTGAGCTCATCCGACAACGTCGAGATCATCTCCGAGGACCTTTTGGTGAATGGCACCGTCGTGCAGACGGTCTCCGCCTACCAGGGCCAGACGCAACTCACGCTCTCGCTTCCGCTACAAACCTCGGGTGCTCCGGCGGTGATTACCGCCATTGCGCACGACCTCGCGGGCAACGCTGCGACCTCGTCGCCCGTGTACCTGAACGTGCAGGCCGACCAGCCGCCCGGCGTTGCGTTCCAGTCGCTGAGTTCAGCGGTGCAGAACATCACCCACGCCGAGCTGGCGAGCGGATACGTCTCTCTATTTCAGGGCGCGCCCGCGACGCTGGGTGTGCTCGCCACGGACGACGTGGGGATCGTGCAGCTCTCCGCTACGTACCAGGGTGCGATGATCTTCTCGCAGAGCTACTCCACGCCGGTGCAGGGCGTCTCTCCTTCCATCATTTTTACTCCTCCGGCGGGCGCGGACGGGGCGCCGACGACACTTGAAGTTACCGCGACCGACAGCGACGGCCACGCCGTGACGGGCCGGTTGATAATTGCCACCACCCGGCCACAGGCGCCCGCTCTTGCGGTGGCCTCTCCGGTGTCCGGCTCGACGATCGCGGCCGGGAGCATTCAGCTCTACTGCCAGGCCGTCGCGGGCGGTGCCACGCCCGTGGAGTCGGTCGACTTCATGATCGATGGCCAGCTCGCGCTGCACCTGGGCCGGATTGATGGGCGTCTGGTGTCTGTCGATGCGACGCAGCTCGGCCCCGACGGATTGCCCATTGCGTCGGACCCTGCGATTCGTCAGGCAGCGGCCACGTTGACGCCGCCGTACAACGATCCCTCGCGGCTCATGAGTTACCAGGGTCTGGTTGCGCTGCCTGCTGGTTTCGTGACCCAGGCCAGCCCCATCGCGCTCCGGGTGGTGGCTACGGACGAACTCGGGAACCAGACGGTCGTTGACGAGCAGATTCAGGTCGTTCCGGACACGACCCCGCCGGTTGCAGAGGTCCTGACGCCCGCGGTGGGTGTGAGCTTGATCGAGGGAACGCCCGCGCAGATCGTGGTGAGCGCGTACGACGACGTCTTCGTGGACGAGGTGGAGATCTCTGCTGGGCCGAGTCCGTCGAACCTCGCGGTGGTGGAGACGCGCGGTGGGTTCCCGCAGGTCAACGCCAACACTAACTCTGACTTCAATGTGTACGCGCCGCCCATCAGTTACGACCTCCTCCTTCCGCTGCTCTCACAGATCGGGGCCACCGAGTCGGCGCAGTACTTCATCGCGGCGCGCGCTCGCGACATCAACGGCAACTGGGGCAGCCTCTTCATTCAGCCCGTCACGATCGTTCGCGACCAGGAGCCGAGCGTCGCCATCATCTCACCGTTGACCGGCACGCCGGTTGTCGGGAGCTCCACAACGTTCGTCACCGTGGCCGCCCAGGACGACGTGGCCGTGAGCAGCGTGCAGCTGCGCGTGGACGGGCAGCTCGTCTACCCGGTGCTCACTGTGCCGCCCTACCTCTTCGAGGTGGCGGTGCCAGCGAACGACAGCACGGTGGAGCTCTCGGCGGAGGCGGTCGACACCTTCGGCCACCACGTGGTGAGCCAAGCCGTCTCGTTGCCAGTGGGCGCGGACCAGCCGCCCACCGTCGCCATCGCCGCGCCCACCATGGCCCAGGTGGTCACCGAGGGCGCCGACTTCGCGTTCGTGATTGCCGCGCAAGACGACGTGCAGGTGACCTCGGTGCAGGCATCGGTTGAGGGTGGGATCTCGGGCACGCTCAACTTCGCGGCGAGCGAGCCTCCTTACGCGTTCCGCGTGCCGCTGCCCTACGGTTCGGCGGGCAGGAGCCTCATCCTGCACGCTTCGGCCACCGACAATGCGGGCCACACCTCCATTGCACCCATCGTCACCATCTCCGTCGCGGCCGACACCTCAGCGCCCACGCTCGCGTTCCTCAGCCCGGCGAGCGGCTCGCAGGTCGTCGAGGGCCAGGCCGTGACGGTGGAGGCCAGCGCTGCGGACAACGTCGGCGTCGCGGGTGTCACGTTCACGTTGAACGGCACCGTGCTCGCTACGATGCCCAGCGGGCCCTATCGTCTGACCTACACCGTACCGTTCGGCTCGGTGGGCCAGACGCTCGCCTTCTCGGCGAGCGCCGTCGACGACTCCGGCAACGTGGCCACGGCATCGACGACGGTGAGCGTGGTGCAGGATCTGCCGCCGGCCGTGAGCGTGGTGCCTCCCCCGGTGCTCGTAGCTGGGCTGCCTGCGACCCTTGAGGCGCTGGCGTCCGACGACATCGGCGTGACCGAGGTGTCGTTCTACCTGGGGCCCGACGCAGCGCACCTGAATGAGGTCGCCCAGCGCTACCTGCTGCCGTACGAGGCGGTGGTGACGCCGGACAAGTCGCTTGCGGGCTCAACCGTCCTGCTGGAGGCGAGCGCCACCGACACCGCGGGGCACAGGACCTTCTCGCTCGGCCAGCCGGTCGCCGTGGTGGCGAGCCCGCCGCCCGCCGTGGAGATCACCAAGCCGACCGAGGGAACGGTCATCTTCGAGGGCCAACCCATCGCGGTTCGTGTACAGGCCACCTCGCAGTACGACCACGTGGCTTCGGTGGCATTCCTCGTGAACGGGCAGCGCGTGGACTTCGTCACGGCGCCCGCGGGCATCCCCGGCGCACCCAACGTCTTCGCGACCGAGTTCACGCCGCCTTTGGGCAGCGGAAACCAGATCCTCACCCTCACCGCGATCGCAACCGATACGCAGGGCCAGGAGACGACCTCGGCGCCGGTCCTCATCGGCACCGTGAAGGACACCGTGCCCCCGAGCGTGCAGCTCGTGGACCCAGCCGACGGCGACGTGGTGACCGAGGGAGACCCGCTCACGATCGACGCGACCGCCGTGGACAACGCGGCCGTGGCACAGGTCTCGTTCCTGGTCGACGGGGCAACGGTGGGAAGCACTGCCGTCTCGACGCTCGACGGCTCGCAGTTGCCGCTCTACGCCATCACCTGGCTCCCGCCGACGGGAAGGGCTGGCCAGACGTCGACGGTGATGGCCACCGCGGCCGACACGTCAGGGAACTTGGGAAGCTCGCAGAGCGTGCATGTCGAGCTTGGCCTGCGCGCGCAGAGCACGCTGAGCTACGGGCAAGACTTGGGCACGGGTGGGCTGGCGGTCGACGCAACGGGGCTGGTTGCGGTTGGCGTGAGTGGGCTCGACATCGCGTTCCCCAATGGACACGGCATCCTGCTCAGCCAGGACGAACCGGCAGGGCTCGTCGACCTCTCACACCTCCAGGCTGACGGGCCGGTGTTGGGGCTGGCCCTGCAGAACGGGCTGCTGCTGGCATCGACGCTCGAGGACACACGCGCGGGGACGCCGCCGTCGCTCGACGTGTTCCAGGTGGCGAACAGCACCTTGCCGCTGCGGCTGGGCTCCGTGGATCTGCCGAGCAACGACGTGCACGGCGTCGCGGTCCGGGACCGGCTGGCGTTCGTGGCCAATGGATCACAAGGGATCGTCGAGATCGATCTCGGGGATCCGACGGCGCCCGAGCGGCTCAACACCATCCCGGTGGTGGGCGTGGCGAACGACGTTGCGATCTCCGGCGAGCTGCTCCTGGTCGCCGCGGGGACCGCCGGCCTGCGCGTGCTGGATCTCACGGATCCGCGGCTGGGCGAGCTCGGGTTCCTGGCGCTGCCGGGCCATGCGCTTTCCGTCGCGACGCAGGGCTCGCGTGCGTTCGTGACCTGCGACGGGTCCGCGGCCGACCTGGCCGTGGTGGATCTAACCAAGCCGTCGCAGCCGAGGCTGGTCTCGCTGCTCTCCCACGCACCCGCGCGTCGCGACCTCCTCGCGACCGGGCTGGATCACGTGGCGCTCTCGGGCGACCTGCTCTGGGCCGACGCGCAGCTCGACGACCAGAACGCCCAGCCGGTGAAGGGGCTGATGACGGGTTCGGTGCTCAAGTCGGATGGAACGCTGCAGCCGTTCGTCCACGCGAATCTGGCCGAGGCCTCGTCGCTGGGGGTGACGCAAGGTCAGGTGGTCACGTTCAACGACGGCAAGCTCTCCGCCTTCAGCGCGCCGGCGGTCGTGGTGACGGGCGTCGCGCCAGCGGACGGCGCGTCGCAGGTCGCCGTCGCGGAGCCCGAACTGACCATCGCCGTCACGCTCTCGCAGCCGCCGGATCCGTCGACGGTCACGGCAAGCTCGGTGGTGCTGCGCGCCGGCGACGCGGTCATCGGCCCCGCCGTGAACGCGACGCTCACCGTCCTGGGAAACCAGATCCAGGTCCATCCGTCGGCGCCGCTGGCCACGTCAACTCACTACTTTGGAACACTCACCAGCGCCATCACCTCCACGACCGGCGCGCCGCTGCTAGCCCCGTTCTCCTTCACCTTCCAGACGCGCAGCTCGACCGCGTCCGTGCCGGTGGTGACCAGTGTGGATCCGCCTGCTGGACCGGTGGAGGGCGGAACGTCGGTTCGCGTCGTGGGCACCGGCTTCGTCTCGGGCGCGCAGGTGCTCCTCTCGGGCGCGCCGCTCACCCAGGTGGTTGTGGCCGCAGACGGAAAGTCGCTCACCGGCGTGACCCCCCCGCAGGTCGATGGCCCCGCCGACGTGGTGGTGGTGAACCCCGACGGAACCGAGGGTGAGCTGCTCGGCGGCTTCGTGTACCTGGATCTGCTGCAGGTCAGCTTCGTGCAACCGGCCACGGGCAGCATCCAGGGTGGCAACACCGTGACCGTGGCGGGCGCAGGGTTCGAGCGGGGCGCGAGCGTGTCCTTCGGCTCGGTGCCCGCGACGAGCGTGCGTGTGATCTCGCCATCGCGGTTGTTGGTGGGTGTGCCGCCTCATCCCTTCGGGCCTGTGGACGTGCTGGTGGCCAACCCCGACGGTCGGCGCGCCATCGCGACGTCGGCCTACCTGTACTCGGACCTCGTCGAGTCGTCGGTGATCGGGTCGTACAACCCGGCACTCGATGGCCCCACGCGGCCTTCGGATCGCCTCGGCCAGGGCACGCCCGGGCCCGTGGCGCTCGGCGGGCACAAGGCCTGGATCCTGAGCAGTGCCTCCATCAGCATGGGGGCGTCGACCGTGGAGGAACTGCTCGCCAACAGCATCCAGGGCAGCCTTGGCCTCGTGGACGTGAGCAATCCCGCGGCGGCGTCGGTGCTCGGCGGTGCGTCGTTCGAGCCCCCATACGAGCCCGTGGCGGTCGCGGTGCGTGATCCGCTCGCATACGTGGTGGCCGACGGGCCGACGCTCGCCAAGCTGCCCGACGTCGTCGGCGCAGGTGGGCCTTCGCTCCTGGTGGTCGACGCGAGCACGCCCACGGCTCCGCAGGTGGTCGCTGCGGTGCCTTTCGTGGGCGAGGCCAAGGGCGTGGCCGTGGAAGATGACCTCGCTGTCGTGGCTGCAGGGAGCGGTGGCCTGGCGCTCTTCTCGCTCCAGGATCGGCGCCACCCCGTGCTGCTGACCCAGGTGAGCCAGTTCCTTGTCGGCGGTGCGGTCCAGCCCACCACCGTGAACGGGGTGGCGCTCTCCGGCCGGACTGCTGTGCTCCGGGCGGCCGCAGGGCGCTCAGCCGACGTGAACGTGGTGGTGGATCTCTCGCTGCCTGGCGCGCCGGTGGTCGGCAGCCTGGGGACGGCAGGGCAGGTGGCGCTCTTCGCGAGGCGCGGCCTCGTTGCGAACAACCAGGCCTCCACGCTCTCCATTGATCCGCCCAGCCAGAGCCGGTTGGTAGCCAGCGTGCCCGCGCTGCTGTCGGCGAAGTTCTACGCCGCCTCGCTGGCGCCCCAGCTCGGCGTCGCGGGCGGCGATGGGACCTCGGGCGCGCTGCTCGAGCTCGTCGGCGCGTCAGACCCCGGAAATCCGCTGGCGATCGATGCGGTGGACCTCTACCCGGCGAAGTCGCTGGCGGGCGTGGCCATCGATGGTGACGTGGCAGTGGCGAGCATCAACTTCGATGCCGTCGGCAGCAATGCGCTCGACGCGCTGGCGGTGGTCCAGATTCCCTTCCCGTTCGTCGAGTCGTCGGATCCTGTCGATGGAGCGAGTGGCGTTCCCATCACCTCGAATGTGCAGCTCAACCTGAACCGCGCCGTCTCCGACGCTTCGACGGCAACGGTGCAGCTCATCCGCCTCGACGGATCGGCAGCAGGCACGTCGATCCCGGCGAACGTCTCGAGCTCGGGCGCGACGGTGGTGGTGAGCCCCGCCAGCCCGCTGGCCGCGTCAGCCACGTATCGGGTCACCGCCTCCGGGCTCCACGACGCGCAGACGGGCTCGCCCATGCCGGGATCGTTCGCGCTCACGTTCTCCACGTCCACGAGCGCCACCTCGGTGCCGCTGACCCTCGCGTCGATCTCGCCGCAGAAGGGTCCCTCGGCAGGTGGGACGCTGGTGACGATTGGCGGTACGGGCTTCGACCCGAGCATGGAGGTCAAGTTCCAGGGGATCCGTGCCACGGTCCTGCAGGTATCTGCCAACGGCACCAGCGCGGTGGTCACGGCGCCCGCAAATGCGGCAGGGCCCGCGACGCTCGAGGTCACGAGCTCGAGCGGCGCCAACGCGCTCCGCCTTGGCGCCTACCTGTACGTGGATCCGATCTCGCTCGTAGCGGTGACCCCGTCGCGCGGCCCGAGCTCCGGGGGCACGCTGGTCAAGCTCACGGGAACCGGCTTCGATCCCACTGGCGCGGTGCAGGTGACCTTCGGCGGTCAACCCGCGCTCGAGCCGCACGTGCTCGGCGTGGGCCTCATCGAGGCCTACACCCCGAGCGGGTTGCGCGGGCCCGTCGACGTGGTGGTGACCAACCCTGATGGCACCTCGTCGACCCTCCCCAGCGGCTTCACGTTCGACCAGCCGACGCGCGCCTCGGTGGGGTTGGCCTCTGTGGTCCACGACATGGTGGCCATTGGTCCGCAGGCCTTCCTGGCCACGGACCACGGCCTGAGCGTGGTCGACATCTCGGGGATCTACTTGAAGGGCCCGCTCGCGGGGCAGTTCATCCCGCCGGATCGCGTCGGGCAGCTCGTCGACGGCGATGGCGACGGCAAGGATGACCGCTTGCTGGCCACCATCCAGCTCGGCCAGGCGATGGCGCTGTCGTATCCGCCTACCGGCGGCACCAAGCTCTACGTCGGCGTGAACAACGGGCCGGGTGTGCCCGGAAGCATCGTGGAGCTGGAGGTCAGCGATCCGTCCAATCCGCAGGTCATCACCTCGGCCAACGCCGGCAACGACGGCGTGTTCGCGCTGGATGTTCGCGGAGACCGCACCATCGCGGCGAACGGCGCCACCGGCCTGAGCTTCTTCGACGACACGCACGGCTTCTTCCCGATGGGCTCGACGCCAACGCCGCCCGGCGCACAGACCATGGCTGCGACCGCCGAGCTCGTGGCCCTGGGCACCGGCACGCGCAGCGCGACGGGGGCGGTGAGCGGCGGCGCGCTCGAGCTTTGGTCGGTGGTCGCGGGCGTGCCCTCGTTGCAGGGGAGTGTCCCGCTCTCAGTCCAGCGGGTGCGCCTCAGCGAGAACCTTGCCGTGGTGGCTGCGGGGAGCTCGGGCCTGGTGCTGGTCGACATCTCGAATCCTGCGGCGCCGCGCGTTCGCTCCACGCTCGACGTGGGCGGCTTTGCCTGGGACGTGCAGCTGCAGGGCGAGCTCGCGTACGTCGCCACCGGAGATCAGGGCATCGCGGTCGTGAACATCGGCCAGCCTGATGCGCCGTCCGTCATGTATCGCGTGACGGGTTCGGGGTCCGGTTCGGTGGAGGTCGTCGGACTGGCGGGCAGCCAGCTCCTCAGCGCGCGCGAGAACGCGAGCACCGCTTCGCTCGACTTCGGCGCGCCGGCTGATCTGGTGGTCGAGTCGGCCTCCGTGCAGCCAGGCCAGGTGGTGCCGCTGGATCTTCCGGCGGTCACCATCTTCCTCTCGACAGCGATCGACCCGAGCTCCGCCGCTGCGGCGTTCACCTTCACCGCCGATGGTGTGTCGGTGCCGGGCAATCTGCAAGCAGGCTCGGCCGGAAACCTGGTGAGCACGGTGCAGTTCATGCCGAGCACTCCGCTGCCCGCGGGCGCGGCGCTGCGCCTCGCGCTCTCCACGGCCCTGACCACCGTCGATGGGAGGCCGCTCAGCGATGCATTCGCGGTGGACTTCCAGGCCGCAACCGGACCGGGGCCCGCGCCGGGCATCGGGAGCATCGTGCCGCGCGTGGGGCCGACCGGCGGCGCTGCCTCGGCCGATCTGCTGGGTACCGGGTTCGATGAGAGCTCGGTGGTGACGATCGGCGGTGCGCCGGCCTTGGTGACCGGCTTCTCGTCCACGCACCTGCAACTGGTCACGCCGCCAGGCGCGCCGGGGCTTGCCGACGTGAAGGTCACCAACGGCAATGGGCTCAGCGATGAGCTGGCGGGCGGCTACTTCTACAGTCTGCCCCTCGCCGTCGACGTCGCGATCCCGCACTTCCTCAACCCGCGCGGCGGAAGCACGGTGGCCATCTCCGGCCAGGGATTCCTGCCCGACTGGACCAGCGCGCTCGGCGGGACCCAGGTCCTCTTTCGCGGGCTGAGCGCCAACGGCGTCTCGGTGACCTCGCCCACCACGCTCACCGCCGTTGCCCCGGCAAATTCCTTCGGTAGCGCAGATGTGGTGGTGGTCTCGGCCGACGACCTGCAGCGCGTCCAGGCGCCGTCTGCGCTCGCGTACGGTTTGCCCTTCTCGGGTCAGGAGACCGTGGCGGGGCTTGAGCCGAGGTCGGTGTACGCCGATCCGAATCTGCCCGAATTCATTTACGCCGGCGCGGGTGCTTGGGGCAGCGGAAACCAGTTCACGCAGCCGTTCGTGGGCGCGATCATGGGTTCGGCAACCGTTCCCGAGTCTTTCCGCGTCGCGGCGTACGACGTGACCATCGCTGGACGACCGCAGGAGGCCGTGGCCAAGACGGTCATCGCTCCGTCGAGCGATGCCGATCTGGTGCTGGCCAGTCTGGACAACCTCCTGCCGCCGGGCGACACGGTCCCTGACGTGGAGCTCTCCCCCGACTCGTTGGACGCGGTGCCCTCTGGCTCGACGCTGTTCATCGCCAACGGTCAGAGCGGCCTCACGATCCTCGATCGGTCCGATCCGCTTCGCCTGCCGGTGCTGGGGCGCGCGAGCTTTGGCGGCTGGCAGGGCGGGGCGTTTGCTTCCCGCGCCATTCCAACGCCCACGGGAGCGCTGGTCCTGACCAACGGGTTGATCAAGCCGCCGCCGCCACCAGGTTCGACAGGCGACTCGGATTGCCCCCCGGGCGCGAAGCAGCCTCAGATGGGCCGCGCCGCACCCGCGTATTTTGTCGACGCCCGCGTTCCGAGTGACCCGGTGACGGTGGGCAAGTTGCCCCTCGCGGTGGGAGAGCCCTTCGGGGCCACCATCTCCGATGGCCGCATCTACGTGGTCAGCGGCCAGCATGCTGGCATCCTGCTCTGCCCGAACGAGCAGCCCATCCCCATCCCGCCGCCGCCGAACCAGAGTCAAAGCGGCCTGGTGTGGACCGACTACGGCGCGAGTCCGGGCACGCTCTCGATCCTCAGCTCCGACGGCGCCGATGCACAGGTGGTGGGCACGCTCACGCTTCCCGCGAGCCTCACCGACGTGGTTGTCCGCGACCACGTGGCCATCGTCGCCGCGGCGCAGATCGGCCTGATCTTCGTCGACGTGACCAACCCCGCGCAGCCGGTGGAGATAACGCGCATCCCCTTCGATGCCACGCTCTCCAACAACCCGGGCATGCCCTACCGCCTGCGGCTCGTGGGCGATGTGCTCTTCGTCTCCGCCTCGCAGGGCGGCGCCTACCTCATCGATGTCTCCGACCCGCGGAACCCGGCGCTGGTGAGCGGCGGCAACGTGGAGGCGGCCGAGGACACGGCGCTGGTCGGCGACCGGCTGATGCTCGCCAGCGGCACGAGCTTCACCGAGCTCTCGTTGCCCTTCACGCTGGTGACCGGGACCCAACCCGCACGCAGCGCCGTGGTGCCGCCGGACCTGACGCAGGTGAGCATCTCCTTCAGCCGCCCCATTGCCCCGCCCAGCGTGAGCCCGAGCACGGTGCGACTGCTGGGCCCTGCCGGTCCCGTGCCGCTCACGCTCAGCGTGACCGCGGATCCGTCGACGCTCTCGTACCAGGTGGTTGGCGTCCTTGGCGTACCGCTGCAGCCAAACGCCACCTACCAGCTCCAGGCCGATACGATGATCACCGACCAGCGCGGCGGCCGGCTGCTCCTGCCGCTGCGCACCAGCTTCAGCACCGCCGCCGCGGGCGCTCATCAGCCGGTGCTGACCTCGGTCTCGCCCAGCGTGGTCCCGCTTGCGGGCGGTATGCAGGTCGCGGTTGCCGGGAGCGGGCTGAGCGGTGCGACGTCGGTCGCCATCGGTGGACGCAGCGCGGTCTTCACCATCGCCTCGGACGCCAGCCTGCAGGTGACCGTGCCTGCGGGTGCACAGCCCGGTCCTGCCGAAGTGACCGTTATCGACGCGAGCGGCCTGGTCGGGCGCCTCCCGCTCGGCGTGCTCTACCTTGACGATCTGCCTGGCGCGAAGATCACGCTTTCGCCCGATCACGGCCCGACCTCGGGCGGTACCCGCGTGACCCTGACCGCGGTGAGTGCTTCGCCCTTCGCGCCGGGCACACAGGTGACCGTCGGCGGCGTGCCTGCCGTGGACGTCGATGTCTCCGACCTGCAGAACCTCGCGTTCACCACGCCGGCTGTGGACACCGCATCGCTTGCGCCCATCGCGCTCACGCGCCCGGGCGAGACGCCGGTGACGGTGGGCGTGTTCTCGTACGACCTCGCCACGGGCACCACGCTGTCGCTGCCTGGCTTCCCGCCGCTGGTTGCGTCGGAGATCAAGCAGGTGGGCTCGACGCTCTACGTGGGTGTCGCGCAGCAGCAGCCCGGGCTCCAGATCTTCGACGTGACCATCCCTGAGCGGCCGATCCGGCTGGGCACGGCGAGCACCGCGGGCCCGGTCCGCGGTCTCGACGTGACTGGCAACCTCGCGGTGCTCGCGACCGACAGCTTTGGCCTCATCCTCGAGGACGTGGCCACGCCAGCCACGGTGTTCCAGGTGGGCCACGCCATCACCAACGGCCTGGCCACCGGCGTCCGCGTGGAGGGCCACTCGGCCTTCGTGAGCGTGGCGGATCCAACGGCCGCCTTCGGCAGCATTCAGCAGTTCGACCTCGACGATCCCGCGACCGAGCTCCTCGCCACGGTGCCGCTCGACGCCGACGCGCTCGCGCTCGAGCTCGGCCCGGATCGCTTCTATGCGCTGACCACCAGCGTGGTGAGCGGCACGGCGGGCGAGCTCGACCTCACCATCTACGACCGCGCCGGCGTGCGGCAGGGCAACGTGAGCGTGGTGACGGGCAGCGCATCGTACGAGCAGCGCGTGACCAGCCGCCTGCTGGTGCGCGGCTCGCGCGCCTACGTCACCGTTGGCGATCGGCTGTACGTGTTCGACCTCTCCAACGAGAGCGCGCCGGTGGCCATCTTCTCCACCGATCTCGGCGCCAACGCCTCGGGGATGACCTGGCTGGGCGGCGCAGTGGAGGTGGCCACGGCCGGCAACGACACCGTGGTCACAGTAGGTGCGACCGAGCTTCTGGCCATTGGCTCCAGTCCGGCGGATGGCTCGCTGGCGCCGGCCGACACCACGGTGCAGGTGATGATGACGGAGCCCGTCTCGCCGGACTCGGTCACGGACGCGACCTTCGCCGTGACCGCGGACACGGGCACCGGGCCGCAGCCGGTTGCGGGTACGCGCCAGACCGTCTTCGCCATCCACGGTTCGACGCTGGTGTTCCAGCCCGCGAGCCCGCTGCCCAGCGGCGCCACGGTGAACATCTCGGTGCAGGGCGTCACCGCGTTCGATACCTCGCCGCTGGCCGTGCCCTTCCGCGCGAGCTTCGTGGTGGCCGGCCCCGGGGCGACCCAGCCGGCGATCGCCTCGGTGCAGCCGAGCTCTGGCCTTGCCGACGCGAGCACGCTGGTGGCAATTGCCGGCAGCGGGTTCCGCGCGGGCACCCAGGTTCGCGTCGGTGGGCAGGACGCGGTTGTCACCAACGTCTCGCCCACCGAGGTTGACGCCATTCTGCCGCCTTCGGTCGGCGCCACGCCCGGGCCGGCTCGTGTGGAGGTGATCGATCCGAGCGGGCTGAGCGCGAGCCTGGCCGGCGGCTTCCTGTATCTGGATCACCTGCGGCTGCTCACGCTCACGCCGAATCGCTCCGTTCAGGCGGGCGGCGTCTCGGTGGCCATTCACGGCGCGGGCTTCACGCCGGGAATGGCGGTGGCCTTCGGCGGGACGTCCTCGTTCCAGGTGTCGGCGAGCTCGCTGACGGACGCCGTCGCCATCGCTCCGCCGCACAACGAAGGCCTGGTGGACGTGACCGCGCAGCTCGGCGCGCAGAACGCGACGCTGCCCCAGAGCTTCCTCTACGGCGCTGGCGCGGTGGCTGCGCTCCAAGGCCAGCCCGTCACGCACGTGGTGCTTGACCAGGGCGTGGCGTACGCCTCGCTGGGCGGCGCCACGGACATCGTGGGTGAGGACGGCACGGTCTACGCGCGCGACGTGGAGTCGGGCCAGGGTGGCCTCCTCGTGGCGGATCTGTCCGAGCCGACTGCGCCTCGACAGCTCGCCGCGCTCTCGTTCAGCGGCGCGGGCGGTGCAAGGCGGTTGGTGAAGGTCGGAGGCACGCTCTATGTCGCCGCGGGCGCGGCCGGTCTGGTGGTGGTGGACGTGTCGCTGCCCGCTCAGCCCTCGGTGCTTGGCACCTACGCGGGTCGGGGCGCCGTCACCGACGTGGTGGTCTCGGGCGATCTGGTGCTCGCGGCGGACAGCCAGGGCATCAACCTCTACCGTGCTGGTGTGAGCAGCGGCCTCGTGCCCATGGGCAGCCGCGACGTAGCTGGCGGCGTCTCCGCGCTGGCCCTCAGCGGGAACCAGCTCCTCGTTGGCACTGCCAGCACGACCAGCTCGCAGCTCCTGGTGCTCGACGCGCGCAAGCCCGATCTGGCTCAGGTGGGAAGCGTGGCGCTCTCGGGCCCCGCCAAGCACGTGGCCGTCGATGGCGTGCGCGCCTTCTGCTCGCTCGGCGCGCTCGGCGACGTGACCATCCTTGACCTCACCGATCCGACGAATCCCGCGCCGGTCGGCGACCTGGTTCTCTCGGATCCCTCGGGCGGGCACTGGGTCTCGGCCAACGAGACGTACATCGCCGGCAGTGTGGCCTGGGTGTCTGCAGGCGGCGGCAAGGTGCAGCGCTTTGCCGTTCCCGTGGGCGCGCCGCCGGTCTCGCTCTCGCGAGCGCAGGTGGTCGGCGACGCCAAGAGCCTCGCCTTCGATGGCCGCTACCTGATCGTCGGGACGCTCTTCCTCAACCAGAATGGCCAGCAGGTCGAGCTCCCAGTGCCGACGGCTGCGCAGGTGACCAACCAGCTCGCTGGCGCGCTGGCCACCGTCGCGTTGGATCACCTCGAGCTCGTGGCCACCTCGCCCGCATCCGGCGAGCGCGTTCCGCTCCAACCGACGATCAAGGTCACGGTGAGCGACCTGCCGGATCCGACGACGGCCAGCGCTGTTACGCTTAGTGCCGCAGACGGCGGCAGCGGACCGGTGGCTGCTTCAGTGCGCGTGGCCTCCGATGCGTTGGGCGGAGCGGTCTACCTGCAACCGCAGGCGCCACTCGCGCCGGGGAGCCAGTACCTCCTAACCATTGGTTCGACGCTCGCGGATCTTTCGGGCGGCGCGCTGGGCACGACGAGCATCGTGCCCTTCCAGACCGCGCTCACCTCTGCAACCGCGGGACCGTCAATCGATCACGTGACACCGGGCTACGGCGGGATCGCGGGTGGTGACACCGTGCAGATCGTCGGAGCGCGCTTCGAGCCCGGGTGCGCAGTGAGGTTCGAAGGCATCGTGGCCACCGTGCTCGGCGTCTCCGGCGATGGCACGACGATCACCGCGACAACGCCGCCGGGAACCGCCGGCCTGGCGGGCGTGGAAGTGGTGAACCCCAGCGGTCTCGTGGCGACGCTGCTCGGAGGCTTCCAGTACCTCGCGCCTCCGCAGGTGACCTCCGTGGTGCCCAACGCCGCGCCCTTCGGGAGCCGACAGCAGGTCGCCATTCACGGCGTCGGGTTCTACCCCGGCTCGCAGGTGACCTTCGGAGGCGTGGCAGCGCTGGCCACGACGTTCCAAGCCGACGGCAGCCTGCTGGCGCAGGTGCCCGACGGCGTAATCGGCCCCGCCGATGTGACCGTCACCTCCCAGGCCACGCCCACCAACCTGACCAGCACCCTGACTCACGGCTTCACCTTCACGCTGCCTACGCTGACGACGCTCAGCCAGGGCTCTGCGAACCTGGTGACCGTGGGCTCCGCGCTTATCGTCGCGACAGATGGGCAGCTTCTGGCCTACGACGTCTCGGTTCCCGAGAGCCCGTTCCCGCTTGCGACCGTCTCGGGGGTGTCTTCCCCGGGAGGCATGAGCGTGGCCGCCGGGAAGCTCGTGCTCGCTGGCGCCGGGCAGGTGGTCCGCTACGACCTCACCGGTTGTGGAACCGCGCCGCGCGCCAACTGCCCGCTCAACGAGCTCGATCGGGTGGCCTACCCGTCGTCGGTCTCGCTCTCCGCCGTGGCCAGCACCGAGCGCTCCGCATACGTCGCAGTCGCTGGCGGAAACGAGGTGTCGCTGCTCGGCGAGGTGGGTGGCCACCTCCAGGTCGTGGCCCAGGATTTCTTGTCTGGCGGCACGATCCGGGCGATGGCCATGTCGGACGCTACGCTGCTTGTGCTTGGCGACGACGGCACGCGCACCACGCTCGAGGTGCGCAGCATTGCCGACGGCAGCCTGGCGCTCGTGGGAAGCCTGTCCGGCCTCGCCGTGCCTGCGTCGGCGCTCGCTGTGCAAGGAACTCAGGTGGCTGTTGGGGCAGGATCCGGCGTGCAGCTCGTCGACGTGTCGAGCCCGACGGCTCCGCTGGTGACGGGGAGCTGGCTCTCGGTGGATGGCTCTGCGGTCTCCACGTTGGCCCTCGAGGGGCCGTGGATGCTGGCCGGGACGGCGTCTCGGCTCTCGCTGGTCGACCTCACCGGCGGACCGGTGGAGCGCACGTTCGCGCCGCTTGGCGCTCGCGCGGTCGCCATGGGGGATGGCGTGGGCTGGGTCACTACGGGCTCCACGCTCCTTGGGCTCGACCTGCCGTATCCGACGATCTCTGGTGCGTCGCCGCTGCCGGGCGAAGTGCTCGCTGACGGGCGCATGCCCTCCGTCGCGCTGGCCGATCGGTTGCCGCTGAGCGTGCCGCGCGCGACGCAGATCACCCTGGCGCAGCAGGGCACTCCGGTGGCGGGCCAGGTGACGAGCTCGGGCTCCGTCGTGACCTTCACGCCGGCACAACCGCTCACGGAGGGCGGCGCGTACTCCGAGTTGGTGACCTTCGGTGCCACGCCGTACGTGGGCGGTACGGTGGTCTCGCCGTGGACGGTGACCTTCACAGCAGGCGAACCCGACGCCGGCAGCATAGCCGTCGACGCGATCACGCCAAACTTCGGGCCCGTGGCGGGCGGCCTCGAGGTCGACATCACAGGGAGTGGATTCGACGCGAGCACCACCGTCGCATTCGGCAGCGTCGTCGCCGCGAACATCGTGCCGCCGACGGCGACGCTGCTTCGCGTGACGGCGCCGGCCGCCCTGGCGCCTGGCCCGGCGCGCCTGACCGTGACCACCGCCACGGGTCAGCTCGCTCTGGATGGCGCCTTCACCTACGTGGCGCCACTGTCGGTGAGCTCGATTGCCCCGACGAAGGTCGACCTCTCGGGCGGGTGGGTGACGCTCGGAGGAAGCGGGTTCACCTTCGGCATCTCGGCAGCTGCGGGCGGCGCGCCAACGACCACGCGCAACCTCACGACTACCAGCGTCGATGTCTACGTGCCGGGTGGCCCAGCGGGCCTCATCGACCTCGACCTAATCCAGCCCGGCACGCCGACGCTCCACCTCGCGGGCGCGGTGCGCCGCACGGATCTGACGCCGCCCATGGTCACGTCGATCGATCCCTTCCCGAGCGTGGGTACGCAGAACGTGCCGCTGGGCGCCACCTTCACGGTGCACTTCTCCGAGCCTATCGATGCCTCGACGCTCGCGCTCATCGGGCTGGCGCGTGTGAGCAACAGCGCCCAGGTCAGCGTCCACGTGAGCGCTGGCGCTGATGGCTCAAGCGTGGTCGTCGCGCCGACGGCGCCGTTGACCGCCACGACCAGCTACCAACTCCAGGTGGCCGGAGTGGCCGACCTCGACGGGAACGTGATGGCTCCCGCGGCCTTCCTATTCCGCACACTCGACGATGTCCCGCCGGTGGTTTCGGTGTTGCTTGGCGGCGCGCCGCTCGCCTCGGGCGCCAAGCTCGCCGTGGGCGTCGATTGGGTGTTCACGGTCAACGCGACCGATGACAGCGGAAGCATCGCCTCCTTGTCGCTGAGCATCGATGGCGCGCCGGTTCTTCTCGACAACAGCCACCAGGTCCATCACACCTGGCCGGCCTCGGCGGTGGGCACCATCTCCACGCTCGTGGCAACGGCCCAGGACGCGGCGGGCAACAGCGCGACCACGACGATCTCCGTTCAGCTCCAGAGCGACTCGCCGCCCACCTGTGGCTTCACCAGTCCGGCGTCGAGTCCCATCTCGCTGGAGGAGGGCAGCTCGCTCACCGTAGCCATCAGCGCGCAGGACATTCGCGCGCTCACGTCCGTGGCGATCCAGCTCGACGGCGCGACGATTGCGACCAACGGCAACGTGTCCGCGGCCTCCACCACGCTCTCGACGTCGGTGCGGCTGCCGCCCGCAGGCGCGGCGGCCACGCCGCACACGCTTACGGCTTTCGCGACGAACGATCGCCAGGTCAGCACCGAGGCGACACCGGTGGTGGTGAACGTCGTGCCCGACGCGACGCCCCCCACGGTCGCTCTCGGGAGCCCGCGGAGTGGCGCGCAGATCGTTGGAGGCACAAGCGTACCCCTTGTCGCGAGCGCAAGGGATCAGAACGGGATCGCCTCGCTGACCTTCAGCGTCAACGGCGCCGACATCGCGACGCTCTCACGGCCGCCCTGGAGCACCAGCTGGCTTGCGCCGACCGTCTCGTCGAACCAGGCGACGACCATCTCCGTGCGCGCCAGCGACCCGCGCGGGAACGTCGCTACGGCCTCGACGACCGTGACTGTGCTGCCGGTGAACGGGCAGCCGGTCGCCACAATCGCGCAGCCTGCAAACGGCGCTTCGTTCACGGTCGGCAGCGCGATTCCTGTCGTGGTCCAGGCCGCCTCGCCGGTTGGCATCGACCATGTGGTGGTCACGCTCGGGAGCCAGAGCGCGACGCTCACCCAGGTTCCATACGCCACGAGGCTGATGGCGCCACCTGTCACAGGGAGCTCCCAGCAGGTCACGCTCTCGGCCGTGGCGGTCGATGCGCAGGGCCGCTCGAGCACTCCGACGCTGCGCGTGCTGACCATCAACTCGGATGGCCAAGCGGCGCCGACCGGCGCTCTGGCACTCGTGCCGAGCGGCCCAGTGCTGCTCGGCGGCTCGCAGCTCAGCCTCTCGGCAGCGACCGACGCGGGCCAGCTTGAGGCGCTGGGAGTGAGCGTCGGCGGGAATGCTGTGGCCACCGCGGCGAGCGCCCCACTCAACCTGACGCTGCCGCTTTCGCCCGAAGGCGCGGCAGTGTCCGCAACGGGCCAGCTCGTGGCTCCGGATGGCCAGGTCACGGCGCTCAGCGCTTCCGGGACATTGGCCGTCTTCTCCTCGGGCGATCTCGCCACCGCGAACGACTTGCCCGCCGGCGCATCTGTCGCGGGGCTCGACGTGGCCGACGGCACCCTGGCGATCGCAGTCGACGAGCTCGGCGGCCAGGGCACGCTCGACCTCCGCGCCGCGGACTCGCTGCAGCTCTCGGGTCGCGTCGCGTTCACGGGCAAGCCGGTGGGCATCGCGGTGGCGTACGGGAATGCGTTCGTCGCCGTGCAGCACGACGGCGCGGGCGAGCTGGTTCCTGTCTCGCTGGCCACGCTCGCCGAGGGGACGCCGGTTGCGCTCCGCAGGCCGCCGTCGGCCGTCGCAAGCTGGCGCGGCGGCGTCGCGGTCGCGACGGACGAGGGTCTCGAGCTTCGGGATGGCCAGGGCGCGCTGTTGAGCCGGCTGGCGCTCGCGCCCGCAACGGCGCTCGCGGCGCAAGGCGACGAAGTCTTTGTCGTGGCCGGTGGCTCGGTCATCGACGTGGACGCGAGCGACCCGTGGAGTCCGCATGTCGCATCGCAAGCAGCCGCGCCGGGCGATGTGGTCGTCGCCGCAACTGCGAACGTCGTCTGCGCGGCCGGCACGAACCTCGATTGTTGGACCCGAGGTGCGGGCGGTCTCACTGCACTCGGCTCGCTCGTTGCGCCGGCTGCGCCGCTGACGCTCCGGGTACACGGACCGTACGTCGCGCTCGGCGCAAGCAGCGGGGCCTGGATCTTCGACGCGCGAAGTACGCTCGTCAGCGCAGGTCACTTCCCCGAGCTCGCTGGCCGGCTGGAGTTCACGGGCGGAGAGCTCTTCGCGGCACAGGGCGGCCAGGTGTCCAGGCTGAGCACCCAGCGCGATCCGGCGCCGCCCCAGGTCTCCATCTCTGCACCGGCTTCGGCAGCTTCGGGCGCGCGAGTCGCGCTCGTCGGCAACGTGAGCGACGAGGCCGATTCGCTCAATGCCTACTCGACAGAGCTATCCGTGAACGGCGTCGTCGTGGACCGCCGCGATGGCGAGACGCCGTCGTTCGTGGATCTGCCCATCGACGCCGGCACAGCAACAGTTGCGCTGAGCGTGACCGACCTCGCGGGGAATCGCGTCTCCCGCAGCGCGAGCGTAAGCCTCAGCGACTCGGGTACGGGCCCCGCGCTCTCCGGGATTGTGGCACCGGCGAGCGTGCTCAGCGGCGCGTCCCTGAGCCTGGCTCCTGTGGCCGTGAATCCCGCCGAGGTCGCGAGCGTGGTGTGGAGCGTGAACGGCGCCGCGCCGGTTACCACCACGGCCCCCACGCTCGCCCTCACGACGGCCGCGCCGGCCGTGGCCTCGAACACATCAATCGAGGTCGTCGCCTACGCGGTCGACGCCCTGGGTCGCGCAGGCGCGCCCGTCCAGCAGCAGCTCGAGGTGCAGGTGGATCCCACCCCGAGCCAGCCGCTGCTCTCGCTCTCACGCGCGGGTTCGGGGCCGATCTATGAGGGCAACACCGTGCAGGTCGCGGCGACCTTGACCTCGAGCGCGTCCATTGCCCAGGTGGCGTTCTCGGTTGCCGGGACGGAAGCGGAGGTCGTCACAGCCTCGCCGTTTGTGGCCTCTCTCACGATGCCCGTCGCGACGGGCACGCACACGGTGACCATCAGCGCGGTCGCCACCGATGTGGAAGGGCGCGCTTCGCAGCCGGCCACGCTCTCGCTCACCGTGGTGGGTGACTTCGTCGCGCCGACCGTAGCGCTCACCCTCTCGCCTGACGGTCCCACGCTTGCGGCCGGCTCGACGCTCACGATGCTCGCCGATGCGGGAGACGTCGGCAGCGGCATCGACGTGGTGACAATCCAGGTCTCGTCCGATGGCGGCGTGCTGTCCAGCGGCGGTGCCGAGCTCGTCTACGACGTGCCGGCGTCCACGCCGGAAGGCACCGTGTTGCAAGTGGTGGCGACCGCCGTGGACCTCGCAGGCAACTCGGCCACGACCCACGCTCAGACCGTGGTGGTCTCACCAGCGGGCCCTGGCCCGTCGGGCGGTGCGAACGCGAGTGCACTCTCGCAGGCCACCTTCATCGACTTCCTCGGCGACGAAGCGGCCGCGCTCGTTCCCTCGGGCTTGCTCATGGGCCAGCTCGTGCGTGGCAGCGCGCCCTCGTTCAGTGCGCAGGGCGTGGTGGCGACGTCGAGCCCGGGCTTGGAGGTCGCGCTCTACGGCACCACGGCGCTCGTCGCCGAGGGCAGCGCGGGCATGGAGCTCTTCGATGTCTCCACGCCTTCCGCGCCGCGCCGCATCTCGCACCTCGCGGGGAAGTTCAGCCACGTCTTGGCTCGTGGCGGCGCGGTGCTGGCGTCGGGCGACGTTGGCGACTCGGCCTACACCATCGATCTGCGCGAGCCTGGCTCGCCGCTGGTAAGCGCGTTGGGCATCAACGGGCGCCTGCTGGGGCTCTCGGGAGTGGGCAACCTCTTCCAGATTGAAGCCTCGACGCTCGCGACGCAGCTCGCGGGATCGAACGGCTTCGGTTCGATTTCGCTCGCCCCAGCGCAGCTCCGTACGGCGGCGATGGACGGATCGGATGTGCTCATCGGGACCGATCGCTCCCTCGTCATCGCAGCCAATGGGGTGCAGCTCGCCTCGCTGGCGATGGATGCGCCGGTCCATGCCATGGCCATCGCGTGCGGGCTCGCGTACCTCGCGCTCGACGACGGCACCATGCACGTAGTGGACGTCCGCGACGAGCGCGCGCCCGTGGAGCTCGAGAGCCAGCCGCTGGCGCTGGCTCATGTCGACGTGTCCGGCGGGACGCTGGTAGGCATTGCTCCTGGCGGTGGCGCGGTGCTTCTGCCGCTCCCGGGACCCGCTGGTGGAACGCAGCAATTGGGCGAGGTCGTCCTCGGCGACGCGCCCGCGAGCCTCGCGCCCTTCGAGCGGGGAGTGCTGGTGGCTGCTGGCAGCGTGGGCGTCCAACAGGTGGATCTGACAGTGCCCACCGTCCCCGCCTCGCCCAGGTCGATTGCGACCGGCAGTGGCGTCACGCGTCTGGAGCGGGCGGGCAATCAGATCTTCTGGATCGACGGCGCGACGGCGCACAGCAGTTCGTTGACCGCGAACGGCACGTTTACGCCGGGGCCGAGCCTGGCGAGCTTCGGTAGCGTGGGCGCGCTCTCCGCCTCGGCGACGCGCCTGTGGGCCGCAGGAGGCGCCGTCGTCTCTTCGAGCGATCTGCCCAACCTCGCGGTCACCGGCTCGCTCTCGCTTGGCGCGGGCGTGACTGACGTGGCCGGGCAGAGCGACCTCGCCGTGGTCGGCCTTGGCAGCGCGGGCTTCGCGACGATCGGCGTCGATCGCGTGGGCGGTCTGCTGCGCCTCGGGACCGGCACGGCTGCCGCGTCGGCCGTGGCACTCGAGGATGCGACGGCGATCGTGGCGTCGGTCAGCGGCCTGTCGGTCGTTGACGTCTCGGACCCCACTCAGCCGTCGCTGGTCGGCACGGTCGCGCTCGCAGGCTCGCCCGTGCGTGTGCGCCTCTCGGGCGGAATGGTAATCGTCAGCGAGGCCTCGGCAGGCGTGGAGTTGTTCAGCCTCTCGGATCCCGCGCATCCAGCACTCATCGAGCGACTGGCTTCCAGCCGAGCCGTGGACGCTATCCTCGCAGTGGGCCAGGTCGTGGTCGCCGACGCGAACACGGGCGTCGTGACCTTCGCCGAGCCCTCGACCGCCACGTTGCCCGGCGCGCGCATGGATGCACCGAACGCGATGGCCAGCGTCGCGGCAGGTTCGACTGTGTCGATCGCGGGCGCGACCTTCGGCGCTGACGTGGACGACGCAGAGTTGGTGGTCGACGGCGTACCGGTGGCGCGCGTGGACGCGAACGCTCCGAGCGCGCTTTGGACGCCCTCGCCGCTCTCGAGTCCGGGCTCAACAGTTGCGCTCGCTATTCGCGCCCGCTCCCGTGGCGGCTCGGCGACGTCGGCAGTTCATGACCTCGAGATCACCGCCGCGACGCCGAACACGCTCACCGTGGGGATTAACACGCCGTATGCGAACGGCCAGTACGCTTCGGGCACGACCCTTGAGGTGAAGGCTTCCGTCACAGGAGGCGTGCCTCCCTACACGGCCACGGCGAGCTTCGCGGGAACTGTGCTCGGCACCTTCGAGCCCAGTCCGAGCGCCCCCGGAACCATCGACGGCTTCGTTCAGCTGCCCATCGAGTCGACGAGCGTGACCGGCACCTTCGAGCTCGACGTGACCGATGCGATTGGAACCGCGAGCAGCTCGCAGGTCACGCTCACGGTCACCGGTGACCCCGCTGCGCCCGGCGCGCCCACCGGGCTTCCCTCGCGAGTCCGCGCGCTGCCCTACGTGAACAACCTCTCGCTCAGCACGAACGCGGGCGGCATGGCATCGTTGGCTCTCGTGGTCGATGGCACCACGGTGGCCACGAGTGACGGCAGCGGGACTTTCCTGCTCCAGTACAACCTTGCAGTCCCGTCCTCACGTGTTGGCTCGACCATCACGCTCGCAGCGGTCGCGACCGACGCACTTGGACGGAGTTCGACGAGCTCGCAGACCTATACAGTAGAGCCTGACGCCAATCCGCCGCTCGTCGCGTTCGCTTCGGGCGAGCCGCCCAGCAGTGCAACGGAGGGCTCGACGGTCGCGGTGAACGCGGTGGCCACCGCTACGGACTACCCGATTGGCAGCATCACGCTCCTCGCAGACGGTGTGGCGATCGGGTCAATCAACAATGCCAGCACGCTGGTCGTTGACTTTGCGCTTCCGCGGCTTGCCCAGCAGTCGCAGGTCGTCTTCACCGCGGAGGTCTCCGACACCGCGGGACACACGGCCTCCACGCAGACGACGACCACGCTCAATCCCAACGTTCCGCCGGTCGTGACGATCAACTCGCCGAGCGGGACGCTCGCCGCGGGATCCACGGCGACGGTCTGCGCCGAGGCGACCTACAACGGGCCCGAAGGCACCCTTGTCCTCGACATCGACGGCGCCCCGATCGTGACGAATCCTGTGTCGTGCGGCCCGAACTGCCTCGAGTCGTGCATAAGCCAGTTCGTTCCCGCTGAGACCGAGTTGGTCGTCTCGGCGACGGCGACCGACGGCCTCGGCGCGACCTCGTCGACGACCACGAACTTCCCGGTCCAGACCGTGGCGCCGACGATTGCGATCTCGCCGAGCTACGCGAGCCTGATCCAGGGAGAGTCCGTGCAGGTGTGCGCGCAAGCGACGGATGACGTGCAGGTGGCGTCGGTGCAACTCGCGATCAACGGTTCTTCCGTAACGGGCACGCCGAGCTCTTGCGGAAATGCGTGCCAGCAGCTCTGCACCACCACCACGGCGCCGCAGAGCGGCTCGGTGAATGTCGTGGCGAGCGCCACGGACAACGTCGGTGCGACCACCAACACGAGCGTCACCTACCCGGTCATCGCCGATCCGGCTCCGACCGTGACCCTCAACTCCCTGACCGGAATGGTCATCAATACGAGCTACACACTGTCGGGCACGGTCAGCCACATTCGCAGCCCTCTTGCGTCGGCGCAGCTCCTGGTGAACGGAACGGTCATCAAGAACGTTCTCTCGCCACCCTCGGGCTCGACCATCTCGGCGAGCTACACGCCCACGGCCCTAGGGAATGTCACGGTGCAGCTCGTGGCGCAGGATCAGTTCGGCCAGCAGGCCACGGCAAGTATGGTGGTGCCAGTGGTGAACCCGACCGAGCCTGCGCTGAGTACACCGGTCATTGGAATCGGCGACACCACGTATGACGGTCAGGACATTCTCATCAACAACGCGACGCTGCGAATTGATGGCGCCCATCACTTCCGCAGTGTGCAGGTCACCAACGGTGGCGTTCTCACACACACTGGCCAGGACATCACGGGCAAGTTCTATACGGACCTGACTGTCGATAATAACTTCTCCGTCGATTCGACGTCGCGGGTAGACGTGAGCGGCAAGGGTTATCTCGGCGGGTACGAAGGCAACAACAGCGCTAGCGCGTATGGGCGGACGCAGGGGAACGCGCTGGAGACGGCCGCGCAAGCGCACGGAAGCTACGGAGGGTACGGCTCGAGCGCCACGAGCGCGTGGGTGGCGACGTACGGTGACCTGAAGGATCCGAACGAGCTGGGGTCAGGAGGGTACGGATCAGCGACGAACTGCGCCGGTGGAGCAGGCGGTGGGTTGGTGCGGATAAGTGCCGGGAGCCTGGTGCTGAAC